>CBJLKR010000182.1:0-5140 GCA_966423695.1 uncultured bacterium
AGACATGCAATCCCGCCTCACCGGCGCCCACGTGATCATCGGCAGCACGGACCCAGAGGCCGACCGCGCCTTCCTCCGCGACGTCCTCGGCCTCGATTCGGTCGACGCCGGAGGCGGGTGGCTCATCTTCGCCCTGCCCCCGGCCGAGGTCGCGATCCATCCCGGCAAGGACGGCGCCCACGCGCTCTACCTCATGTGCGACGACCTCGACGCAACGCTCCGCGACCTCCGGGAGAAGGGCGTCACAGTCCTCCCCGAGATGCACGACGAGCGCTGGGGCCGCCTCGGCAGCATCGTCCTGCCGGGCGGCAGCCGGCTGTCGATCTACGAGCCCAGGCACCCCAGGCCGCAAGCGTCACGCTGACCCGACCGTAGGCCTCCGGTCGACGACCATAGTCTGCAGCGCCCTGCCGACCGCGCCGCGCTGGTCCGCAAGCCGCGTGACCGCGAGCCCGCTGCCTGCAGCGTCGGTGATCGTCACGGCGTCCAGCAGCACCCACTCGCCGGCCGGGTCGCGGTGCAGGCTCACGGTGAGGTCCACGTTGATGCACAGCCAGCGCGAGAAGTCGACCGACGCGCTGACGCCGCTCCCCGAATCCGCCACCAGGGCGGCACGGGCCAAGGGTGACATCGCCTCGCCGGCCAGCAGCGGCAGCCGGCTCCGCGCCCACGCGACTCCGGGTCCGGGCTCACTCAGCGAGCCGGCCACCGGACGCCATTCGATGGCTGTCATGTAGCCGTCCATGTACGCGCCGGGCCACGCCGACAGGGGCCGCGAAGGCGGTATCGCCGGCACGGTGAACTCGTCGGGCACGACCACGACCGGCTGCTCGGGCACCTGCAGCCGCCACGCGTGCGCCAGCAGCACTTCCTGACCGCCGGCCTCGACGACACCACGCAGGAGCGCCACCCGCCGGCCCGGTCGCAGCACCTCGGTCCGGACGGTCAGCGGCGCCACCGGCACCGGCCGCAGGAACTCCACGGTCAGGCGCGCGATGCGGCTGCGCGGCTGCGGGTCGGTCAGCTCGAAGGAACGCGCGAGGAGCGCGGCCGGTGGACCGCCGTGCTGGCTTTCGGGTCCCCATGGCCCGGCGGTCGCGGGCGTGCTGACGAAGACGTTGCCGCGCTGCTCGACGTAGAACGCCGGCGGCCCCTCCACGACGGTGAAGCATGCGCCTGCCCGAGATCGACTATGTTCCGCGGCAGTGATGGCCGAGGCGACCTCCGCCCGCGTGCGGGTCTCTGACCGATGGCGTGACGGCCGCACTCCAGGTCGGACTTAGCGCGTGATCCGGACGGCCTTCACCGAGCTGCTCGGCATCAACCACCCGATCGCCCTCGCCGGCATGGCCGGTGACACGACTCCCGACCTGGTCGCCGCCGTCACCAACGCCGGCGGCCTGGGCATCCTCGGCGTCAGCGACGCGCCGCCCGAAAAGCTCGACCGCGTCGTGGCCGAGACGCGCGAGAAGGCACGGGGACCGTTCGGCCTCAACCTGCTCCTCAACTTCATGAGCGACGAGGAGATCGACCTCGTGCTCGCCAAGCGGCCCGCCGTCTTCTCGACCGCGTGGCCCGGCGACAAGCAGGATCTAAAGGCCATCTTCGCCAGGGCGCATGACGCCGGCGCAAAGGTCCTGCACATGGTTCCGACCGTTGTCGACGCGCTCAAGGCCGCCGAGGCCGGCGCCGACCTGATCGTCGCCCAGGGAACGGACGGCGGCGGCCACATCGGCCTTGTCGGCACGGTGGTCATCGTTCCCGCGGTGGCGAACGCGGTGGCGCCCATCCCGGTCCTCGCCGCGGGGGGCATCGCCGACGGCCGCGGCCTCGCGGCGATGCTCGCGCTCGGCGCGTCAGGCGTGCTCATGGGGACGAGATTCATCGCCACCACCGAAGCCCCCCTGCACGACGCGTTCAAGCAGAAGATCATCGACAGCGACGGCACCGACACCATCGTCACCGACGTCGGCGATGTGATGATCGGCGGCGACTGGCCAGGAGCATTCGCTCGCGTGGTGCGAAACCGCATGATCGAGCGCTGGCTCGGCCGCCTCAACGAGCTGCGGCGGCGGCGCGAGGAAGCGTACCGGCGGATGACGGAGGCTCGGCGTGCGGGCGACATCGACGAGTCCGTCGTCTACTACGGCCAGTCGGCGGCGCTCATCGGCGAGGTCCTACCCGCGGGCGAGGTCGTCGCCAGGACCGTCCGCGAGGCGGAGGAAGTCCTGAAGGACAGGCTGCCCAGGCTCCTGACCTAGCGAACGCCGGTGGGCAATGGTCGGCGGCACTGGGTATCCTGTCGGACTTGCGCGTAACGGACCCATACCTTTGTTCGTTCGACCAGCCATGAGGATCGGGGTAGTCGTCCTTCTATGCCTGCTGGGCGTCACCGCCTGCACCGCGAACGGTCCCCTCGCCCCGACCCACAGCCCCTCGGCGGCCAGGCCGTCGCCAAGCCCCAGCCCGAGCCCGAGCCCGAGCCCCGCCGAGAGCCCCAGCCCTTCTTCGTCGCCGAGCCCCACTCCGACGCCGGTCGTGCCGCCCGACTGGGCCGCCCTCCACGCCAGCTGCGCTGCTCAGCCGGCAACGGCCGAGGCGCTGATCAAGCTGAACGGCTCCGCCAACCCGATCCTGGCCGACGTCACCGACCCGAGGGCGCCGCGCACGCTGTGCTCGATCAGCGGGCCGTCGGTGCAGAACCTGCAGCTCGTGACCCAGACGATGATCTCGTGGTTCGCGACCCAGGGCGCGCCGGACCGCGCGGGCACGAGCGTGATCTCGACCATGGACCTCGTCACCGGCACCTCGCTGGTCGCCGCGACGTGGTCCGGCGGCGGGTTCATGGACGGCCTGCATGCCTGGAGCCCTGACCGCGGCTTTCTGGCCTACGTCGCGTCCGACGCAAGCGGCGTGAACCTGCACATCCTCAGCGGGGGCGGAGACCGTGTCATCGCCGGCTTCGGATCGGTGCCCGGTCGCGGCGTCAACCCGAACGAGGACGACGCCTACCTCGCCTTCTCGCCCGACGGCGCGTACGTCGCCTTCGCCCAGACCTTCACCAGCTCCGGCGACCAGCTCCAGGTGCGCCGGACCATCGACGGATCGCTCGCCTTCAGCCTGGCGCGGGGGACCATGGCGACGTGGGGCAGCGCCGACAGCCGGCTGTACTACCGCCTGCCCGGCTCGGGCCTCGTCCAGGTCTGGGACTCCGCCAAGGGGGTATCCCAGGCGTTCGGCCAGTCGCTGTCCTGGATCCGTCCCCGCGCCGCCGCCGGCGCCACCACGACGCTCGCGTTCACCGTGCGCGACAGCACCGGCACGCCGCACACGTGGCTCTACGCCAACGACGGCCGCTCGGGCGGCCAGCTTCCCAACGTGCGCTCGTCGCCGGCATGGTTGACGGCGACCGCGTTCTTCTACGTCGAGGAGGCGGCGTGCGGCTCCAACTGCGGCCCCGGCCCGGCCTGGCAGCCGGACGGCAAGACGTTCACCTTCGACACCGCCACGCAGACGGAGTCCACGTCCAAGATCGCGCAGGTCTTCGGCGCGTGGCCGAGGCCGGGGCAAACATGACCACGGACGGCCGTGGAGGTGGGATCATGACCCCCACCGAGATGGACCAGCTCACGACCCCAGCGGAGCCCGCGGGCCTCCTGCCGGCCGACCTCGAGCCGCGGGATTCCTATTCGCCTCCGCCGGCGCCACGCCGGAGCCAGCCCCTGTCCGCGTGGGCGCCGATGTTCGAGCGCCAGCGGGGGTGGTGGACGATCGCGCTCGCAGGCACGCTGCTCATCTCCGTTTTAGGCCTCGGCCTGCTCTACGCCGACGACACCAACAACCAGGCGACCATCAAGCTGCTGACGACGCAGAACGAGCAGCTGCGCGGCCACGGCCAGCTCCTCCAGGACGAGCTGAACCGGACCAACGCCAACCTGACGGCCACGCTCGGCGCGCTGGCGTCCACGAAGGCTGAGCTCGAGCACCCGACGCTCACCATCTGGAACGTGCCGCAGCAGATCAAGGGCCCGACGTGGTGGCTGGTCGGCGGCATCCCGGACACGTTCACGTACCACCTGCACGCCACCTCGACGGGGCCGATGTCGGTGAGCATCCTGACGCTCGACGACTACGCCGCCGCGGCGCAGTGCATCGCCAACGGCGGTTACGCGAACTACTGCATGCACCATTCCGGTTCGGTGGTGGGGTGGATGAACAAGACCGCCGTGGACTACGACTTCCACCTGGCCGAGGGCTGCGCCGACTACGTCTCCGTGTTCACGTCAGCCACGGCCATCACGGTCCACCCGAACGTCAGCGTCACGTACGCGCCCTCGAACTCGACGACCGGCGCCTGCGCCGGCTGACGACCCGCGCGGTGAATTCTCGCTAAGAGGATTTCCTTCGCCCGCGAATTAGGCTATCCTATCTTTGTTGATAGGCACGCCCACACTCGAGCGCCGCAGCGCCTTCACGCGCTCCCAGCAGGACTACCTGAAGGCGCTCTACCTGCTCGGGGGCGACCAGCGGCCGGTGCCGACCCGCGAGCTTGCGCAGCGCCTAGGCATCTCGTCGCCCAGCGTCAGCGAGATGGTGACCCGCCTCAGCGCCCAGGGACTGGTCGAGCACGACCGCTACCGCGGCCAGCAGCTGACGCGTGAGGGCCGCAAGGTCGCGCTCGAGCTGGTGCGGCATCACCGGCTGCTCGAGATGTTCCTGGTCCAGGTCCTCGGCTACTCGTGGGACGAGGTCCACGACGAGGCGGAGCGGCTCGAGCACGTGATCTCGGAGCGGATGGAGCAGCGGATCTTCGAGCTGCTCGGCCGCCCGGAGCTCGACCCGCATGGGCACGCGATCCCCACTCTGGGCGGCAGGGTGCGCCCCGTCAGCAGGCGAGCGCTCAGCGAATGCGAGGCGGGGGAGAAGGTCATCGTCGCGGGCGTCTCGGACGACGACCCCGCCAAGCTGCGCGAGATCGAGCGGCGCGGCCTCATCCCGGGTGCTCACATCGCCGTCGCGGCGGGCAGCGAGTTCGAAGGTCCAATCGACGTGCGCGTCAAAGGCAAGCGCGAGAGCGTGCCGCTGGGCCTCGCCCGGGCGATCTTCGTGGCCGGGGAGCGTTAGTGGCGGAGATCGTGCG
>CBJLKR010000183.1:0-5108 GCA_966423695.1 uncultured bacterium
AGCTGCTGCAGCTGGGCCTCCAGGTCGCCGTGATCGGCACGGGCGACCGCCGCTATGAGGACATGTTCCGGCGCTGGGCCGGCGAGCTGCCGCGGCAGGTGGCGGTGGCGATCGGCTTCGACGCCTCGCTCGCACAGCGCATCTACGCCGGGGCGGACATGCTGTGGATGCCGTCGCGGTTCGAGCCGGGCGGGCTCGCGCAGCTGATCGCGCTGCGCTACGGGACGATCCCGGTGGTGCGCGCGACGGGCGGCCTCGCCGACACGATCCGCGACTACGACCCCGCGCTGCAGAAGGGCAACGGCTTCCGGTTCGGCCCCTACGACTCGTGGCAGTTCTTCGCCGCGGTCGTGCGCGCCGCGGAGACGTTCCGGCACCCGGCCGTGTGGTCCTGGCTGATCCAGCACGGGATGAGAGAGGACGTCTCGTGGTCGCGCTCGGCGCTCAAGTACGTGCAGCTCTACCTGGCCGCGATCGCGTCGCACCGCGAGCGGCACGGCGTCACGGCGGCCACGGCGGCGCCCCCTCCCTCCCCTTCCTCCCCGTCCTCCCCGGCCCCAGCCTCCCCCGGCGGGCAGTAGGCGCAGCTGCTCCACCCGCCGCACCCCGGGGCCGTAGGCGGCGTTGAAGTAGTCGATCACCATCCGGCGCGCCGCGAACTGCGTCACCACCGCCCGCATCGACGCCTTCATCATCGTCACCCAGCGCTGCGGAACGCCGTTCTCGTCGCGGTCGTAGAACGCAGGCACGACCTCGCGCTCGAGAAGGCGGAACAGGCCCTCCGCCTCGGCGAGGTCGTCGACGTCCTGGCGGTCGATCGTCGCCGCGGACGGAATCGCCCAACCGATCTCCGGCCGGTATGCCTCGTCCCACCACCCGTCGAGCACGCTCACGTTGAGCGCCCCGTTCGCTCCCGCCTTCATGCCGCTCGTGCCGCTCGCCTCGAGGAACCGGCGGGGGTTGTTCAGCCACACGTCCGCGCCGTGGACGAGGTGACGCGCGAGCGCGATGTCGTAGTCCTTGAGGAAGACAACGCGCGGCTCCTCGCGCGCCAGCGCGACCACGCCCGCCACGATCTCCTTGCCCGGGTTGTCGGCCGGGTGCGACTTGCCGGCGAAGAGGATCTGCACCGGCCCGCGCGCGTTGCGCAGCAGCTTGCCGAGCCTCGCCCGGTCGCGCAGCAGCAGGTTGGCTCGCTTGTACGGCGCGAAGCGGCGGCCGAAGCCGATCGTGAGCGCGTTGAGGTCCAGCGGGTGCGGCGTCTCCGCGCGCTCCTGCGCGAGCGCCAGAAGCCTGCGCTTCAGCTCGCAGTGGATGGACCACAGCTCCGCGGCGGGGATCTCGTGCACCGCGTGCCACCTGCCGTCGGCAGGGTCGAGGTCCCACCAGTCGGGGCCGACGAAGCGGCTGAGGAGGGCGGCGATCTCGGGCGCGACCCACGTCGGCATGTGCACCCCGTTCGTCACCGAGCCGACCGGCACCTGCGCCTCCGGCAGGCCCCGCCACGCGTCCTTCCACAGCCGGCGCGATACGGCGCCATGCAGGCGGCTGACGCCGACCGACTGGTCCGCGAGACGCAGCGCCGCGTAGGTGGTGCAGAGGCGCTCGCGCGGGTCGCCGGGCCTCTGCCGGCCGAGGTCCATGAACCGGTCGAACGAGATGCCCACCGACTGCAGGTAGGGGCCCAGCAGGTCCCACACGAGGCCGGCGTCGAAGTAGTCGCTGCCGGCGGCGATGGGGGTGTGGGTCGTGAACACGATGCCCGCCCTCGCCACGAGCCTCGCCTCCTCGAGCGTCATCTGGCGCGAGGCGCGCAGCTCGCGGATTCGCTCGATGGCGCACAGGAAGCTGTGGCCCTCGTTGAGGTGGAAGACGCCCGAGTCGAGACCGAGCGCGCGCAGGGCGCGAACCCCGCCGATGCCCAGCACGATCTCCTGGCGCAGCCTGCGGTCGGGTTCAGGGACGTACAGGCGGTCGGTGATGTTGCGCAGGTCCTGCGGGTTCGAGTCGAGGTCGGTGTCCAGCAGAAAGAGGGGGACTCGGCCGACCTGGACGCGCCACACGGCGATGCGCACGTTGCGCTGGCCGATCGGCGCCTCGACCTCCACGCCCTCGACGCGGCTGACCGGTAGCTCGCCGCCGCGGTTCTCGGAGTAGACCTCGAATTGGCGGCCGGCCTGGTCGATGTCCTGACGGCCGAAGCCCTGCCTGTACAGCAGGCCCACGGCGACCAGCGGCAGGCCGAGGTCGCTGTTCGCCTTCAGGTGGTCGCCCGCGAGCACGCCGAGGCCGCCGGAGTAGATCGGCAGGCACTCGGTGAGGCCGAACTCGAGCGAGAAGTACGCGATCGCGAGCGGCGCCTGCGCGTCCATGAAGCGCGGGTGGCGGTCGTAGTACTCGCGGTACGCGGCCCTGGCCCCGTCGAGAGCACGGCGCACGTCGTCACGCTCGAGGGCTTTCGCCACGCCGTCCTCGCCCAGCTGCGAGAGCAGAAGCACCGGGTTCTCGCGCGTCGACGTCCACAGCTCAGGGTCGAGCGTGCGAAACAGGTTCTCGATGCGGGGCTGCCAGGTCCAGAGCAGGTCGTATGCGAATTTCTTGAGTTCTTCCACGCCGCGAATAAGATCGTAGTGAGGAAGGGCGGATGAAGGCAGTCGTGATGGCAGGCGGCGAGGGATCGCGACTGCGCCCGCTGACGAGCAACATGCCCAAGCCTTTGGTGCCCGTCGCGGGGCGGCCGATCATGGAGCACATCCTTCTCCACCTGCGCCGTCACCAGCTGCGCGACGTGGTGGCTACGGTGCAGTACCTCGGCGCGTCGATCCGCAACTACTTCGGCGACGGCTCCGAGCAGGGAGTGGCGCTGACGTACTCGGTCGAGGACTCGCCGCTGGGCACGGCAGGGTCGGTGATGCTCGCGCGCCAGCAGCTGAGCGAGCCGTTCGTGGTCATCTCCGGCGACTCGCTGACCGACATCGACCTCGGCGCCGCCGCGCGGTTCCACCGCGAGCGCAAGGCGATCGCGACGATCGTTTTGAAGCCGGTGCCGAACCCGCTCGAGTACGGCGTCGTGGCCGTCGACCAGGGCGGCGCCGTCCAGCGCTTCATCGAGAAGCCCAGCTGGGGCGAGGTGATCTCCGACCTCGCCAACACAGGCATCTACATCCTCGACCCGTCGGTGTTCGACTTCTACCGCATGGGTGAGGTCACCGACTGGTCGGGCGACGTCTTTCCCAAGCTGCTGAAGGAGGGCGAGCCGGTCTTCGGGTGGATCGCCGACGGGTACTGGGAGGACGTCGGCAGCCACTCGGCGTACGTCAAGGCGAACTTCGACTGCCTCGAGGGCAGGGTGAAGGTGCAGCTGCCCGGCGATCGGGTCGGCGAGTCGACGTTCATCCATCCGGACGCCGAGGTCGACTCGAGCGCACGGATCGACGGCCCTGCGCTCGTCGGGGCGGGCGCGAAGGTGCGCGCGGGGGCATGGGTCAACGGTCCGGCGGTGATCGGCGCCTACTCGACGATCGACTCAGGCGTCAAGCTGTCGAACTCGATCGTCTGGGACCACAGCTACGTGGGATTGAACTCGCGGCTGCGCGGCGCCGTCGTCTGTCGCTCGGTCACGATCAAGAACGGCTGCCTCCTCGAGGAAGGCAGCGTGATCGGCAGCGACGTCACCATCGGCGCCGGCTCGACGGTCAACGCGAACGTGCGCATCTGGCCCAACAAAGAGGTGGAGCCGGGCGCGGTTGTGCACGAATCGATCATCTGGGCCGGGTCGTGGAGGCGTGGGCTGTTCAGCTCTTATGGGTTGAACGGGCTGATCAACATCGAGATCACGCCTGAGTTCGCGTCGCGCCTCGGGGCCGCGATCGGAGCACTCGTGCCCAAAGGCACCGAGATCGCGTTCTCACGCGACTACACGCGCGCGGCGCGGATGATCGGCCGGGCGTTGATGTCGGGCATCATCTCCGCGGGAAGCAACGTCATCGACCTGTCGGTGCTGCCGGCGCCGGTGTGCCGCTACTGGGCCCGGCACAATCACGTCTCGGCGGTCCACGTGCAGACGTCGCCGGTCGACCCGCGCTCCGGCGACGTGCGCATCTTCGACGACCACGGTCTCGACGTCGACAAGCGCAGCGAGCGCAGGCTCGAGGGTCTCTTCTTCCGTGAGGACATCCGCCGCGTCTCGCACTACGACATGGGCCGGATCACGCGCCGTGAGCAGCAGACGGAGCGGTATCGCGACGATATGCTCGCCAAGCTCGACCTCGAGGTGGTGCGCGGCGCTCGGTTCAAGGTCGTGATCGACTACAACAACGGCGCCGCCGCGATGGTGCTCCCGGACATCCTGCGCGAGCTCAACTGCACGGTCATCCCGCTGAACGCCGCGCCCGCGGAGACCGTGCTCGAGCAGGACGATCCGACCTTTCAGGCGCACCTCCAGGAGATCGGCGTCATCACGTCGGCGGTCAAAGCGAAGCTCGGCGTGTTCATCGATTCGCCCGGAGAGCGGTGCTTCCTGGTCGACGAGAACGGCACGGTGCTGGATCACACCTCAGCTTTCGCCGTCCTGGCGCGCCTGGTCTTGAGCTCGAAGTCGGGCATGGTCCTGGGGCCGGCCTCGTCTTCGCTCGCGTTCTCGATGATCGCCGACGAGCTCGGCAGTCGGTTCGTGCCGACCAAGATCACGCCGGGCGCCGTGCTCCGCGCCGCGCAACACGCGGACGCCGTGCTGGCGTCGGACGGCGCCGGCGGTTTCTGCTGGCCCGACTTCGCGGTTTCGTTCGACGCGATCTTCACGGTCGCGCGAGTGCTCGAGATGCTGGCGGAGAGCGGCACCTCGCTCAGCGCGTTGCGCGCTCGCATTCCGCACGTCACGCACAGGGTCGCGGTCGAGTTCTGCCCGTGGGAGGTCAAGGGCCGCGTCATGCGGACGATGATGGAGAGGCACCTCAAAGATCGCGTCGACCTGACCGACGGCGTGAAGGTGTTCGTCGAGGCCGGATGGGTGCTGGTGGCGCCGGACCCGGACCGGCCCGAGTACTACGTCATCGCTTCGACCACCGACGCGGAGCATTCCCGCAGGCTGGTCGAGGAGTTCTGGCCGG
>CBJLKR010000184.1:0-5085 GCA_966423695.1 uncultured bacterium
TCGACGTCGTAGTGGATCTTCATTGGGCTCTCCTCATGACGACGGGACCTGAGCGGACGACGTCGACGACGCCGTGGCGGCCCAGCTCCTCGATGAAATCGAATATCTCGTCGCGGCTGCCGGAGAACTCCACGGTCGTGCCGTCGGCGGACGTGGCGATCACCTTCGCGCCGCGATGCAGGAGCCGGGCGAGCTCGGACGAGGCGACGGTGGCGACGACGAGCTCGCGAGTGTGCACCTGGTCGTCGGTCAGGTCTTCGACCTCGAGCACCTCGATCACCCGCTCGAGCTGCTTGCGGACCTGGTCGCTTTCCGCGTGACCATGGTCGACCTCGAGCGTGATCCTCGAGCGACCGGCGTGACCGGTCGGCCCGACCGAGATGCCCCGGACGTGGAACCCGCGGCGCCGAATCGCGCCGGCGAGCTTGGTCAACGTGTTCGGGCTGTCCTCGACCAGTACCGACAGGACCCGCACCCTGCTGGTCTCCTCCCCACCGCGTGGGGAGGTGCCCGGCGCGCCCGGCCGCAGCGGCTTGACCTCAAGCATTCTCAGGCGCCTCCCAGAACTCGTTCAGGCTCTTGCCCAGGGGCACGATCGGGTAGACGTTGGCCTCCGGGTCGATGCGGAAGTCGATCAGGAAGGGGCCGGGCGTGCTCTCGGCGGCGCCGAACGCCGGCCCGATGTCCTCGAACCTCTCCACCCGCCGCGCGGGCAGACCGTACGCCTCGCTGAGCTTCACGAAGTCCGGCATGTGCGTCAGGTCGACCTGCGAGCGAACCCCGCCGTAGAAGTCGTCCTGGAACTGCCGGACCATGCCCAGCGAGAAGTTGTTGAGCAGCACCACCTTGACGTCCAGTGAGTGCTCCACCGCCACCGACAGCTCCTGCGCGGTCATGACGAACCCGCCCTCGCCCGCGACGCACCACACCGGAACGTCGGGACGCGCGAACTTGGCGCCGATCGCGGCCGGCAGAGCAAAGCCCATCGTCCCGGCGCCGCCGGAGTTGAGAAACAGCCTCGGTTGGTCGGAGGCCCACCACACTGCGGCCCAGATCTGTTTTTGTCCGCCTCCTCCCACGACGATCGCCTCGCTGTCAGCGCGCCGGTACATGTCGATCAGGACGTCCTGCGGCTGGAGGCGCCCGTTCGAGTGCTTGTAGCGCAGCGGGTGCTCCTCGCGCCAGCGGTCGATCTGGCCCAGCCACTCGGCGCGGCCGCCGTCGACCGTGCCGATGTGCGGCTGCATGGCCGACAGCGCCTTCTTGGCGTCGGCGACGAGCTCGATGTGCGGGCGCACGTTCTTGCCCATCTCCGAGCCGTCGATGTCGATGTGGATGAAGGTCTTGACCCGCGGGGCGAAGTCGGCCAGGCGCGCGGTGACGCGGTCGTCCACGCGCATGCCGACCATCATCAGCAGGTCTGCGTTCTGCACGGCCTTGAGGTTCCAGCCCGTGCCCATGAAGCCCGTCATGTGCAGCGACAGCGGGTGCTTGACCGGGAAGGCGCCGATGCCCAGCAGCGTCGTCCCCACCGGGGCGGCGGCGGTCTCGGCCAGCTCCTGCAGCTCGCGCTCGGCGTGGCTGAGCAGGACGCCGTGGCCGGCCAGGATGACCGGCCGTTCGGCGCGCGCCAGCGCCTGCGCCGCGCGCTTCGCGTCGTGCAGGTCGACGTGGCCGTTCAGCCGGTAGCCGGGGATATCGAGCCGCTCGGGCGTGACGTTGTGCGCCTCCGCCTGCTGCACGTCCTTGCAGATGTCGATCAGGACGGGGCCCGGACGGCCGGTGGTGGCGATGTGGAACGCCTCGTGGATGACCCGCGGCAGCTGGTCGATCCTGGTGACCAGGTAGCTGTGCTTGGTCACCGACGAGGTGGCCCCGATCACGTCCGACTCCTGGAAGGCGTCGCGCCCGACCTGCGTGCTCACGACCTGCCCGGTGATGGCGATCATCGGCACCGAGTCCATGTAGGCGGTGCACAGCCCCGTCACGAGGTTCAGGGCGCCGGGGCCGGAGGTGGCGAAGACGACGCCCGGCCTGCCGCTCGCCCGGGCATAGCCGTCGGCCATATGGGCGGCGCCCTGCTCGTGGCGGACCAGGACGTGCTTCAGGCGCGGGTACTCGTGGAGGTGCTGGTAGATGGGCAGGTTGGCCCCGCCCGGGTAGCCGAAGATGTGGTCGACACCTTCGCGCTCCAGCGCCTCCAGCACCATCTGGGCTCCGTTCAACTTGCTCGGCGGGCTCCTTTGTCCGTGAAATGAAGAAAGCCCCCGCCTCTCGGTCGGGGGCTTTTGCGATCTACTCTCGGCGGTTGGTCTAGGTCGCGCGTGCCCCCGTGTGGGTGTCAATAAGGCCCAGAAGGCCCAGGAGTACGAGGCCGAGCACGCGAGTCTGCGACATGAGGTTGTGCATGTTAACGAGCGGCGACCCCGCTTGGGTTGTGGCCTGGGCACAAATTTCCACGCCTTCTCGACCGTAATCTTGTCGGTCCCATGGCCAAGACCCTTGCCCAGAAGCTGTGGGACGCGCACGTCGTGCGCTCGGCGCCCGGCGAGCCCGACCTGCTGTTCGTCGATCTCCACCTCGTCCACGAGGTCACCTCACCGCAGGCGTTCGAGGGCCTGCGCATGGCCGGCCGGCACGTCCGCCGCCCCGACCTGACGGTCGCGACGATGGACCACAACGTGCCGACGCGGGGTGGCGTCCGGGCCGCCGACGAGCTGTCGCGCAAGCAGATGGACGTGCTGGACGACAACTGCCGGGCCGAGGGCATCCCCCTGCACCGCATCGGCAGCCGGCGCCAGGGCATCGTCCACGTGATCGGCCCCGAGCTCGGCCTCACCCAGCCGGGAATGCTCATCGTGTGCGGCGACTCGCACACCTCGACCCACGGCGCGTTCGGCGCTCTGGCGTTCGGGATCGGCACCTCCGAGGTCGAGATCGTGCTGGCGACGCAGTGCCTTCCCCAGCGCCGGCAGGGCGACCTCGCGGTCGACGTGACCGGCGAGCTGCCACTCGGCGTGACGGCCAAGGACATCGTGCTGGGCCTCATCGGCAGGACGGGCACGTCCGCCGGGCAGGGTCACCTTGTCGAGTACCGCGGCCCGGCGATCCGCCGGCTGTCGATGGAGGGCCGGATGACGGTGTGCAACATGTCGATCGAATGGGGCGCGAAGGCCGGCATGGTCGCGCCGGACGACACGACCTTCTCTTATGTCGAGGGCAGGCCGCACGCGCCCAAGGGCGGCGCGTGGGAGCAGGCGCTCGACAGCTGGCGCGACCTGGCGACGGACGAGGGGGCGAGGTTCGACGGGGTGATCGAGCTCGACGCCTCCAGGCTCGAGCCCCACGTCACGTGGGGGACGACGCCCGCGCAGGTCGCGCCTGTGACCGGGCGCGTGCCCGATCCGCGGTCGGAGACCGACGAGCGGGCACTTCGCTACATGGACCTGAGGCCGGGCGTCGCCCTGGCCGACATCGCGATCGACCGCGTGTTCATCGGCTCGTGCACCAACGCTCGCCTCGAGGACCTGCGCGCGGCAGCCAGCGTCATCCACGGCCGGCGGGTCCATCCCAAGGTGCGCGCGATGGTGGTGCCGGGCTCGACGGCGGTGAAGGCCGCGGCGGAGAAGGAAGGCCTGGACGCGGTCTTCCGAGCCGCCGGGTTCGAGTGGCGCAACGCGGGCTGCTCCATGTGCCTGGGGATGAACCCGGACATACTCGCGCCCGGCGAGCGCTGCGCCTCGACCTCCAACCGCAACTTCGAAGGCCGGCAGGGATCCGGCGGGCGCACGCACCTGATGTCCCCGCCGATGGCCGCGGCGGCAGCGATCACCGGCCACCTGGTGGACGTGCGGGAGCTGCTCTGATGCCGGAGCCTCTGCGGCGCGTGGCCGGTCGGATGGCGCCGCTCGACCTCGCCGACGTCGACACCGACCAGATCATCCCCAAGCAGTTCCTCAAGCGGGTCGAACGGACCGGCTACGGCCCGTTCCTGTTCTATGACTGGCGCCGGCGCGGGGACTTTGTGCTCGACCGGCCCGAGTTCGCCGGCGCGTCGGTGCTGGTCGCGGGCGCCAACTTCGGCTGCGGCTCCTCGCGCGAGCACGCGCCGTGGGCGCTGCGCGACTTCGGGTTTCGCGCCATCGTCGCGCCGTCGTACGCCGATATATTCCTCGGCAACTGCTACAGGACGGGGCTGCTGGCGGTCGCCCTGCCGGCCTCGCAGGTGCGGCACCTGATGGACCTTGCGTCCGAGGAACCGACCGCGGAGATCGTCGTCGACCTGGAAAGCCAGGTCGTGCGCGGCGACGGCTTCGAGTATCCCTTCGAGATCGACCAGTTCGCGCGCCAGATGCTGCTGCAGGGCCTGGACGAAATCTCCCTGGTGGAGCGCCACGAGTCGGACATCGCCGCGTACGAGAGGCGCCGTGACGAATGGTTGCCGCGGGTTACGGCTTGAGCACCGCTCCTTCTGAGGCCGACCCGACCAGCGCCGCGTAGCGCGCCAGCACACCTTTTCTGTAATGCGGCTCCGGCGGGGACCAGTCCTTCAGTCGGGCCGCGATGTCGACCCCCTCGACCGCGACCGTTCGCGACTCCACGTCGATGGCAATTATGTCCCCATCCTGCAGCGCCGCCAGCGGACCGCCAACCGCCGCCTCCGGCGCCACGTGGCCCAGCATCAGCCCGCGCGTCGCGCCTGAAAAGCGTCCGTCGGTGACCATCGCCACCGAGTCGCCGAGCCCCTCGCCGACGATCGCCGCGGTCACGTGCAACATCTCTCGCATGCCGGGGCCGCCCTTCGGCCCCTCGTAGCGGATAACCACCGTGTCGCCGGGCTTGATCCGGCCGCCGGAGACGGCCGCGAATGCGTCCTCCTCCCGGTTGAAGACTCTTGCGGGCCCGCGGTGCGACGTTGGCTCGTGCTGGGTGATCTTGACGACCGCTCCTTCCGGCGCGAGGTTGCCCTTCAGGATCACGAGACCGCCCTCGTCGCGCAGCGGCCTGGAGAGCGGAGCGACAACCTCCTGGCCCGAGGTCTCGCGCACCGAATCGCTTTCTTCGCCCAGGGTTCGGCCGGTCACG
>CBJLKR010000185.1:0-4989 GCA_966423695.1 uncultured bacterium
CGGCGACCTGGAGGCCCCGCTGCAGCAGCTGGGGCAGCGCCTCCTCGATCAGGTCGAAACCCTTGACGTCGTAGAAGCGCGAGACGATCGCGCACAGCGGCCTGGGCGAATCCTCGAGCCCGAGCTCGGCGCGCAGCGCAGCGCGGCACAGCATCTTGCCCTGCGGCGCGTCGGCGGAATAGTGGTGCGGGATGTTGGGGTCTTTCTGCGGGTCGAAGATGTCGTAGTCGATCCCGTTGAGGATCCCGTGGAGCTTCTGCGTGTTCCGGCGCAGCAGCTCGTCCAGCCCTTCCCCGTACTCCGGCGTCTGCATCTCCCTCGCGTAGCGGTCGCTGACGGTGTTCACGACGTCGGCGAAGTGGATGCCCCGGCCGAGGAAGTTGACGACGTTGTCGAGCCCGGGGATGCCGAGCTTGATCAGGCCCCACTCCTGGAGCCCGGCGAGCATGATGGCGCCGAAGCCGAAAACTCCCTGCGCCGACAGGTTGTGGATGGTGAGCGCGGTCGCGATCTCGGCGTAGCCCTCGCCGTCGTAGACGAGGTCGAGCAGGTTCGGCACCAGCGCGCCCCACCAGTCATGGACGTGGATGACGTCGGGGAAGAAGCCGAGCGCCGGCAGCATCTCGAGGATGGCGCGACTGAAGTAGACGGAGCGCGCGTCGTCGTCGCCGAAGCCGAACATGCCGTCGCGGTCGTAGAGCTGCGGACAGTCGACGAAGTAGACCAGCATCTCGCCCAGGCGGCCCTCGTAGATCGTCGCCGCCATCCGCTCCGTGCCCAGCGGTACCTGGAGGTTCGTCACCACCGGACGCAGGCCGTAGCGGTTGACGTCGATCTGCCGGTAGCGCGGCAGGACCACGCGCACGTCGTGACCGAGCCTTCGCAGCTCCTTGGCCAGCGACGCCGCGACGTCCGAGACGCCGCCGAGCTTGGCGAACGGCGCGAGCTCGGCGGTGGCCATCAGCACCTTGAGGTGGCGGCCGAGCTCGACGTCGACCGCCGGCGCCTGGCCCGGCACGCGGACGCCCAGCCCGCCCGACGGCGGCACGACCTCGATGTCCTTGCCCTCGCGGCTCACCACGAGCGCAAGCTCGAACGCGTCGCCCGCCTTCTTGCCCATGTCCGCGAACGGGATGCTCACCAGGAACGGATCGGCGATATCGCGCGCCGTCCCGGTGTTGCCGCGCGTCTGAGGCTCGACCACGCGCATGACGGTCAAGGTGCCGCCGTGGGCACGGGGCGCGATGCGGACCGCGTACGCGGGATCGAAGCCCAGATCCGCCATCGCGGCGCCAGGGAGCGGGAGGTCGATGTCGCCCTCGCCGTCGGCGGCCGGCGGGCCCGACACGTACAGCCAGAACTCCATCGCCTGGGTCTCCAGCTCCGCACCCGAACGTGGCGAGTCGATGCGGAAGTAGAGGTTCGAGTCGTCGTTGCCGTAGTACACACGCTCGACCACGCCTGCGGGCCGGTGGAGCGCGCCAAAGCCAGAGCCCACGAGGTAAAAGCCCGCCTGCGCCCACTGCGGATCCTGCTTGGAGGCCGGGCTGATCGGCGCCGCGGGCACGCCACGCTCGGGCGAAGGCGCCCGCTTGATGATGGGTTGGAAGAGCCGCGCGGGGGCGCGCGCGCCCATCAGCTTGTAGACGTTGCGCAGGTGAAGGCGGAACTGGTTGTCCCAGATCGGGTCCATGCCGGAGTCGTGCTTGCGGCTGAACCACCAGAACCAGTCGCTGCCCTCGGTGATGAGGATCTCGCGCCACCCGAGCGCGGCCTGCTGCGACTCCTTCGGTCGCTGCTGCGACTGCCCGTCGAGCCAGTCGCGCGTCTCCGCCAGCAGGTCCCACGCCACGTTGTGCTCCGGGTCGCCGATCCACGTGTCGAGGCTGGCGCCGATCCAGCTCCCCGTGTGCAGGTGATGGAGCTGCTGCTGCGGCGGGTGCTCGGCCAGGAAGTCGGAGACGGTCGTGGTCACGATGTCCGACGTCGACTCGAGCTCCGTGTACAGCGCGTTCAGGAAGTCGTGCCCGTCGCGCGGGTAGAACTCCCACGCGTTCTCGCCGTCGAGGGCGATGACCGCGAGGAAGTCACGGTCGCCCTGGACCTCGCGGATGCGGCGCAGCCGGCCCATGAGGTCGCGGGCGGCGTCGATCGACGGCGTGCGTTGGTAGTCGAAGCCGATGAGGTTCGACAGCTGGGAGTCCCTGAACACCATCGAGACCGACCGGCCCTCGCGCGCAAGCCGCTTCGGCTGGTAGAGGTGGTCGTCGCGGTTGAACTGGCCTTCGAGCGAGCGGGCGAGCACCTCCTCGTCGCTGATCATCCAGTCGAGGTGCGCGTTCTGCGCGAGCCCGATGACGCTCTCACCGACCGCCATCTCCGACGGCCACATGCCCTTCGGGCGGCGGCCGAGCACTCGCTCGAACAGGCCCGTGCCCAGCTCGATCTGCCGCTCCGCGTCCTCGCGGTGCGAGAAGTGGCGGTCGGGCAGCTGGATCGGCGGGTTCGCCGTCCGCGCCGAGTCGACGTGGCAGATGAGCGGCAGGATCGGGTGGTAGTACGGGGAGAACGTGAGCTCGGCCTGGCCGCGGTCGGCCAGCTCGCGGTACTTCGGGATCACGCTGCGCATCCGGGCGAGCTGGGCGGCGAAGAGAACGTCCTTGTCGGCCTCGCCGAAGTCGCGGTCCTTGCGCTTCAGCTCGGCGAGGCCCGGGTCGGACTCGACCCACACGGGGTCGCACCACGCGAGGTTGAACCAGACCTGCAGGTCGCGGATGTCGGTCGTCGTGAACTGCGCGTCCACGGTGCGCGACGCGAGCTCGAGGTACCGCGGTGACTGCTGCACGCGCAGGGCGCGCGGCGACTCGCGCATCCAGCGCAGGATGAAGTCGCGCTCCTCGGGCGTCAGGTCGTCGGCGCGGCGCTTGCTCAGGTTCAGGAACAGGTCGACGGACTCCTCCTTGCCGTAGTCCTCGATCTGCGCGAGCAGCGACGGCACGAGGTTGAACGTCGCCCGCACGTTCGGGTAGGCGTCGAGCAGGGCCGGCATCTTGAAGTAGTCCTTGGCCGAGCGCAAGCGGACCCACGGCAACAGGTACGTGTTGGTCAGGTCGTCCTTGTAGTACGGCTGGTGCATGTGCCAGACGAACGCGACGTGAAGCGGCTTCATGTCTCGCTCAATGATCGCTTGACCGGTGCGCGCCGCGCCGACGCGCGCGGGTCGGTTCCTGCGTCAACGCGGCTGGCGCAGGATGCGCAGGGCCTCGGCGTGCAGCTCCGGAGTCGGCGCGCTGAGGATCGTCGCCCGCGTGGAGAGATCGCAGCGCAGGTCGCCGATCGGCTCGCCCTCGAGCGTGGTGGCCACGCCCCCCGCCTCGCGGGTGAGCAGGATGCTTGCGGCCGTGTCGAAAACCCTGACCGGGATGGGGGCGCAGAACGCGTCGAGGCCGCCGGAGGCCGTGAGGGCGAGAGAGATCGCCATCGAACCCAGCACGCGGATCTTCCCCGCACGCTCGACGAGCGGGTGCGCAAGCGCGAGCGCACGCGGGGTGCTCTCGAGGCCGACCACCTCGAGCCGGTCGGGAAGCGAGCGCGCCAGCACCTGCAGCCGCTCTCCGTCGCGCCGCGCCCCCTTGCCCCGCACCGCAGTCCAGCGCTGGCCGGTCGCCAGGTTGTCGACGAGGCCGCACAACGTGTCCGCGAGGGTGGGCCCGTCGAGGACGGCGAGCATCAGGCCGAACAGCGGGACGCCTTGCTTGGCGTTCAGGCTGCCGTCGACCGGGTCGACGAGAACGAGCGGATACGGAGCGCCGAAGTCGCGCGCGCCCGCCTCCTCCGAGAGCACCGAGAAGCGCTCCCCACGGTCGTGCATCCCATGCAGATGGGCGAAGACCACGGCCTCGGCGACGCGGTCGACCTCGACGGTCGTATCGCCCCCCGCGCCACGCGCGTGCGCGCGCCGCCCCTCGTCGGTGCCGGCCAGCGGCGTGACGGCGCGGCGCACGTCGTCGCCGATCCGGGAGAAGGCCTCGAGCCAGTCGGTGGCTTTCAGTTCTGCGCTTGGTCGGGCAGCGTCTCGGCCTCGGTCGTGATCTTGCGGCGCCGGCGGCGCCGGCGTTCGACCACGATCGTGATGAGGTACGGCTGCTGCATCGCCCACACGCGCTCGATCAGCTGCGGGATCGGGATCGAGTGCGGCTGCTCGATGCCGAGCATGACGAGCGCCTCCGCGACGTGGTCCGGCAGATCGGTCTTGTCGTGAAGGTTCAGCTGTTCGAGGCTTTCGAGGATATCGTCCAGACGGCGAAGGCTTCCACGCCGCTCCGACTCACCGGGCCGCAGCATCGGCGAAAGCTTACTTGGAAAGCGCTTGCGTCAGCGAGCGGGCCACCTCGTCGGGACGCTCGAACTGAAGCCAGTGCCCGGCGCCTTCGAGCTCCTCGAGGTGGAAGCTGCCTGACACGTATCGCGATGTGCCTTCGGCCTGCGCGCGGCCGAGCGCGGGGTCCTGGTCCCCCCACAGCAGCGCGGTCGGGACGGCGACCTTGCCGTCGATCCTCAGGCCGGCCCAGGCGTGTTCGCGCGACAGGTTGGCGCGGTAGTAGTTCAGGGCGGCGGTGAGCCGGCCCGGGCGTGCGAGCGACCGCGCGAAGTGGTCGATGACGGTGTTGGGGACCGCCGGGGCGAGCATCGCCCGCAGGCGCCGGTGGTCCTCTTCGGCGAGCACCGCCTCGGCCTTGCCCTCCTGCAGGAACAGGCCGATGTAGCGCGAGCGCGCCCTCTGGTCCTCGTCGCCCATCGCCGCGGCGAGCGCCGCCGGATGGCCGACGGAAAGGGCGGTCAGCGACGACGTCATCTCGGGACGGCCCAGCGCAAAGAACCACGCGACCAGCGCGCCCCAGTCGTGGCCGGCGATGTGGGCGCGGTCGCGCCCGAAGGAGCGGACGATGCCTTCGACGTCGGCCACGAGGTTCGGCATCGCGTAGTCCT
>CBJLKR010000186.1:0-4976 GCA_966423695.1 uncultured bacterium
GTCCACTCGACTGCGAGCAGCGGCGCGAAGGTGCGCAGGTTGGAGCGGAACTTGCGCGTTGCGACCCGCGCCTGGTGCACGGCCTCGGGGTCGCGGCCGGTGCGCACGAGCGGGTCGTGCCGGAGCAGGTTCGCCACCGACTCGGCGAGGGTGTTGCGGATGACCTCGCGGGCAGGCGCCTGGTCGCCGAGCCGGCCCGGGGCGACCTCCGGCGGCTCGACGGCCCGCGGGCCCAGGGCGCGGATGTGCTTCGGCGTCGGATCCGGCGCGCCGGCCCCGGCCTGACGGAGCCGCGTCACGAGCGGCGCCAGCACCGCGGTTCCCTCGTCGCCGAGGACCTCGACCTCGATCTCGCGAAAGCGGGCGGCCACCCGCCTGCCGTCGCGCACGGACACCTCGTCGTCGACGACCTCGGCCACCCGCGCGCCCGCGGGGTCGACGAGGCGCACACGCTTCCGGATGGTCGACAGGCGCGCGACCGGGACGAGCTCGGAGCCTCGGACGTAGGCGCGGACCACCCCGATCGCCGCCGCCGGCGGCCTGGTCGCCTTGCTGTCGAAGACGAGCTCGTCGCGCTCGAGCACGCCGTTCGTCGACGCCGGCGCAAGCTTGAGCGTCCAGCCCTCACCCCGGCGGCGGCGCAAGGAGACGCCCCAACGGGCGAGGCGGAGGTCGGGGGTGTCGTAGTAGACGGTCTCCAGGCGCAGAACCTCGGGCTCGCCGGCGGCGACTCCCTCGACGACTCCGGCGAGGTCCGGGAGGTGGAACGCGGGTCCCGCCCCGAGCTTCACCTCTTTCTCAAGCATTCGCCAGGCCGATCACCCCGTTGCTGTGCGCGCGCTCGAGCGCGAGCTCCTTGAACCGGTTTTGCGAGTTGAGCCCCTCGACGGTCGGCACTCGGCGCCATCCCCCGTCGGGCCCCAGCTCCCACGCCAGCACGTCGTCGCCGAGCGAGATGTCGAGGATCTGCTTGAGACGCTGGCGGAGCCGCGGGTCGGCGATCGGCACCACCGCCTCGACGCGCCGGTCGAGGTTGCGGGGCATCAGGTCGGACGAGCCGAGGTAGTACTCCGGCCGCCCGCCGTTGTTGAAGCCGAAGATGCGCGAGTGCTCGAGGAACTGGCCGACGACCGAGCGCACCCGAATGCGCTCCGAGAGGCCCGGCACGCCCGGCCGCAAGGAGCACATGCTGCGGACGAGCAGGTCCACCTGCGCCCCGGCCTGCGACGCGGCGTACAGCGCGTCGATGATCTCCTGGTCGACGAGGTTGTTGACCTTGATGATGATCCGGCCGCCGACGACGGCCTCGCGCTCGATGAGCCGGGTTATCTCGGAGCGCAGGTTGGTCGGCGCGACGAGCAGCTTGCGGTAGTGCGTCTGCCGGCTGTAGCCGGTGAGCAGGTTGAAGAGCTCGGTCACATCCGCGCCGAGGTCGGAGTCGGCCGACAGCAGGCTCACATCCTCGTAGGACCGGGCCGTGTTGGGGTTGTAGTTGCCGGTGCCGACGTGCAGGTAGTGCTGGATGTGCGCGCCCTCGCGACGCACGACCAGCGTGACCTTGGCGTGCGTCTTCAGGCCCAGCAAACCGTAGACGACGTGGACGTTTGCCTCCTCCAGCGCGCGCGCCCAGCCGATGTTCGCCTGCTCGTCGCCGCGCGCCTTGATCTCGACCAGCGCCACCACCTGCTTGCCGCGCTCGGCGGCCCGGATGAGGGCGCGCACGATCGGGCTCCCCGGGCCGGAGGTGCGGTAGAGCGTCTGCTTGATCGCCAGCACGTCGGGATCGCTGGCGGCCTGGTCGATCAGCGCCTCGACCGACGTGGCGAAGGAGTCGTAAGGGTGATGAGCCAGGACGTCGCCACCGCGAAGCACGGCGAACAGGTCGGGCGCCTCGGCGGCTGTCCCGCGCAGCCGCGGCTGCGTCGTCGGCGTCCACACCTCTCCCTTCAGGTCCGGCCGGTCGAGGTGCGTGAGCACCGCAAGGCTGCCCATGTCGAGGAGGCCGTCCAGCTCGTACACGTCGGACGCCTGGAGCTCGAGCTCGCGGACCAGCAGGTCGAGAACCTCGGCCGACATCCCGGGGTCGACCTCGAGCCGCACCACTCGCGCGTGGCGGCGACGCCTTCGCAGCTCGGTCTGGATGGCCGCGAGCAGGTCCTCGGCGTCGCTGTCGACGTCGTCCAGGTCGCCGTCGCGCGTGACCCGGAAGGGGTGGTGGGCGACGATCTCCATCCCCGGGAACAGGGCGCTAAGGTGCAGCGCGATGACGTCCTCCATGGGCACGTAGGGAACAGGGCGCTAAGGTGCAGCGCGATGACGTCCTCCAGGGGCACGTAGCGCTCGCCTTCGACCAGCGGGACGAAGCGCGGGAGCACCGGCGGCACCTTCACGCGGGCGAAGCGCGGCTGCCTCGGGCGCTTGGGGTCGCGGACGCGGACCGCGAGGTTGAGGGAGAGGTGCGAGATGTAAGGGAACGGATGACCCGGGTCGACCGCGAGCGGCGTCAGGACCGGGAAGATCTGCTCGCGGAACACGGTGTGGAGCTGGGCCAGCTCGCGCTTGCTGACCTCCTCGTGGCGGACGATCGTGATCCCCGCGCCGGCCAGGGCCGGGGCGATCTCGCGCCGGTAGAGGGAGACCTGGCGCGCGACCAGCCCCTCGACCCTCGTGCGAATCGCCCTCAGCTGTTCGACCGGCGACAGGCCGTCGGGGGAGGCCACCGCCACGGCGGCGAGGACCTGCTCTTTGAGACCGGCGACGCGTACCTGGAAGAAATCGTCCAGGTTCTGGCTGAAGATCGTCAGGAAGCGCACGCGTTCGAGGACGGGCAGGCGAGCGTCCTCCGCCATCGCCAGGACCCGTTCGTCGAAGTCGAGCCGGGAGAGCTCGCGGTTGATGTAGCGCGAGCTGACGGGGGCGGGGACGGGAGCGTTTTCGGGCCCGGGGTGGGCTCCGGCGGCCACGAAGGCAACTTTACCCCTCGCCCCGCGACGCCGGGTTAGCGGCCGGTTAAGAGCCTCGCGGGGGTCCAGCCTGCCGCCTGGCTACGTCCGGTAGCCAGGCGGTGGACCCCCCTGACCGTCATGCGCCGAGCGCGGCGAAGAAGTTGGAGAACACGTTCAGGATCTGGTTGCCCATGGTGAGAAGAATCACGATGACGACGATCGACACCAGGACGAGGATGAGGGCGTACTCCACCATCCCCTGACCGCCCTGCGGGCGCCTGGACAAGCGTTCCATCTCTTCGGGTTCACCTCCTTTTGCGAGAAAACCGAACCTGTGGAAACTTAGCTGTACAACGGTGGGATTCAGGATTCATTAAGTGGCCAGGCATCAATGATTCGTAATCCTTCTCATAAGCCTGGCTAATATGTCCCCGTGCGCAGGCCGGCCTTCACCCTGGAGCAGATCCGGTCCTTCGTCGCGGTCGCCGAGACGGAGCACATCTCCCAGGCCGCCACCACCCTGTTTCTGACCCAGGCGGCGGTCACCCAGCAGGTCCATCACTTCGAGCGAGCCCTCGGCCTCCAGCTTCTCGAGCGCGACGGCCGGAGGGTGCGGCTGACCGACGCCGGGCGGTCGATGGCCGAGGCGTGCCGGGCCGCCCTCCGCGCGGTCGAGGTGATGGGCGACACGGCCGGGGCGGTGAAGGACCTGCAGACGGGCTCGCTGCACGTCGGGGCGAGCCCGACGTCGGCCACCTACTATCTGCCGCCGCACCTCGCCGAGTTCACGCGCCGGCACCCTGCCGTCAGGCTCGACGTCGCGGTGGCGCCCTCACGCGACATGAACCGCCGCGTCATCGCCGGCTCGCTGGACTGTGCCGTCATCGAGGGCGACCCAGACCCCGGCCTGGTCTGCGCCGAGGTCTCGCCCGACGAGCTGATCCTCGTCGCTCACCGGGACCACCCGCTGTCGCAGCTGAGGCGCGTGACGCCGACACATCTCGCCCAGCACCGCTACATCGGCCGCGGGCCCACCACGACCAGCGACCGGTTCGTCCGCCAGCTCATCGGCGAGGGGTACGACCAGATCGAGACGATGAACGTGGAGCATCCGGAGTACGTCCGCGCCATGACGGTCGCGGGCCTCGGGTTTGCCGCCCTGCCGAAACGGGCGGTGCTTTCGGATCTGCGCCTCGGCATTCTCAAGACGCTGCCCGTCCCGCCGATCGTTCGCACCATCACGGCGGTCCGCCGCGCCGCCCGCGGCGGCCCCGCGCTGGAGGCGTTCTGGAGCCTGCTCACCGGCGGTCAGGTCGCGGCTTCGGGGACAATCACCAACGGATGGGAGGGTCGCCACCAAAGTCCGAGCCGGTGATCGAGACGCGCGGCCTGCGCCGCGTGTTCCGCTCCCGGCAGCGCGAGGTGGAAGCCGTCGCGGGCGTCGACCTCGAGGTTCGGCAGGGCGAGATCTTCGGATTCCTGGGGCCCAACGGCGCGGGCAAGACGACGACGCTCCGCATGCTGGCGACGCTGCTGCCGCCGAGTGGCGGCACCGCGCGGGTGGCGGGGTGCGAGCTGGCGACCGAGCCGGGCAAGATCCGCGAGCGCATCGGCTACGTCGGGCAGGCCGGCGGCGCCGACCGCGAGATCACCGGCCGGACCGAGCTCGTCTTCCAGGGCCGGCTGTACGGCATGGGGCAGGCACAAGCACGCAAGCGAGCGGCCGAGCTGATCGAGATGCTCGAGCTCGAGGGCGCGGCCGACCGCAAGGTCGTGACCTACTCGGGAGGGCAAAAGCGGCGGCTCGACATCGGCCTCGGCCTGGTCCACGACCCGCAGCTCCTGTTCCTCGACGAGCCGACGACCGGTCTCGACCCGCAGAGCCGCGCCCGCGTGTGGGACGAGGTGCGGCGGATGCACGACCGCGGGACCACCGTCTTTCTGACGACGCACTACCTCGACGAGGCCGACGCGTTGTGCGACCGAATCGCGATCATCGACCACGGTCGCATCGTCGCCCAGGGGACGCCC
>CBJLKR010000187.1:0-4967 GCA_966423695.1 uncultured bacterium
ACCCTCTCGCTGCCTCTGGGGGCTGTGCTCACCGCCTCCTTCAAGCGGGGCGAGAAGATCCTGGACGAGGTGGAGAAGCTGGGTTCGGCGTCACAGCTCGCGGTCGAGACCGAGCTCGTGCAGGCTCGCGACACGGGGCCGGCGCTGGTCGACGAGGCGGTGGAGTGGGGCGCGGATCTCATCGTGATGGGCCTGCCGTACAAGAGACGGTTCGGGGAGTTCAACCTGGGCAAGACTGTGCCTTACGTGCTGAAGAACGCGACGTGCCGGGTGATGCTGTTCCGGGAGCATCGCGAGCACCGGGAGGACGGGACCTAATAGTCCTCGGGCGCGACCGCGCCGTCGGGTCGTCGTGCCGGCAACTGCCCCCTTTGGGGGCCCTCCCTCTCCCGGCGGCACCCTCCCCCTGCCAGCCGAGCCTGACATGTGAGCCTACCCGCGGCCAACGCGGTAAACAACCCAGCTTGTTAACGTCAGGCTCATGGCCGGCGCCACCGCCCGCGAGTCCTACACAACACGTCTCTGGCGAGAGCTCGGCAGCATCGGCGGCGAGCACGACGCCTTCATCAAGGTCATCATCGCGGAGCGCATCGTCAAGGCCGTTGTCCTCACGGCCCTCGGGATCGGCCTCATCGTCGCGGGCCACAACGGCTGGCTCGACTACTGGGTCGACGTCGCGGAGAACCAACTCAACCTCAACGTCGGCCGCAGCATCATCATGCAGCTCCTGCTCAAAGCACTCGTCTACATCGGCGGCTTCAACCACATCACCTTGCTCGCCGTCAGCGCGATCATCTACGCGGCGCTCGAAGCGACGGAGGGCATCGGACTGGCAATGCGCCGGCGATGGGCCGAGTACCTCACAGTCATTGCCACCGGGATTCTGATCCCGTACGAGGCGTACGAGGTCGCGACGCGTCCGACCTTGTTCAAGGCGGGCGCGCTGCTTCTAAACCTGGCTGTCGTGGGCTACCTGGCTTACCGCAAGCGTCTGTTTGTCGGCGTCTGACATGGGCGTGAGCCACTGGCATCGGAATCCGGCGCGGTGCAGCACATAGCGCACAAGCGCGCCTAGAGTCTTCAAGCCGTACACGGTTGAGGCGCGAAAGCTCGTCGAGCTCGCGTCGGCGTGATAGCGACCGATCGCGGGCACCTCTCCGATCTTGAATCCGAACGCCGCCGCCTGCACGAGAACCTGCGTGTCGAAGACGAAGTCGTTGCTGTTCTCGAGAAACGGGATCGCCTCGAGAAATCGCCGCGAGTAGGCGCGATAACCCGTGTGGTACTCGGAGAGATGCAGCCCGAGAACGCGGTTCTCCGAGGCGGTCAGAAAGCGATTTCCGAGTCGCTTCCACCAGGGCATCCCGGCCTTGGCCGGATCGAGGCCGAGCCATCGCGAGCCGAGCACGATGTCCGCTTCACCGCTCTCGATGACGCGACACAGGTTCGGGATGATCGCAGGGTCGTACTGGCCGTCGGGGTGCAGCATGACGACGACGTCGGCGCCCATCGCCAGCGCCTGGCGGTAACACGTCTTCTGATTGCCTCCGTAGCCCAGGTTGCGCCGGTGGCGGATAACGTCCAGCCGCAACGCTGTGGCCACGCTGACGGTCGCGTCCTTGCTGGCGTCGTCGACCAGGAGGATGCGGTCGGCGTGACCCTGCGGGATATCGCCGACCACTTCCATCAGCGTCTTGGCCGCGCGATACGCGGGAAGGACGATGACTCGGCGCGGCCGAGGCCCGCTCCACTGCAGCTCACCCAGCGGGACCCGCTCCGGTCGCACCGCCATCCGCTCGATCGCCAGGTACGCCGTCACGGCCAGCGCGCCAACGGCCGCGGCCCAGAAGTTGATGGTCAGCGTCAGGTCGATCGCGGCGTAGGCGAAAAAGAGCACCGCCGCCGCTACGTGGGGCCATCGCAGCTGCCCGTCCAGGGCAAGGTCCGCGAGCGCGAAGCCGGGAATCACCAGCAGCGCCAGGTCATGGACGTTCTGGTGTGGGCTGAGCACCAGCGACGCCGCGATCGCGAGCGCGAAGTCGAGGCGGGGCTTGTCGGGACGCCAGCTGAGCGAGAGGGCGACGAGCGCTAGAAGAACGACGAGGACGGCGAATGCGACGACCTTCCCTCCGCCCGACACGGCTTCGAGCACGTTGCGCAGCGAGTACACGGCGGGGTCGGTGTAGACCAGCTCGCGTGTATTCGGCAGCCGGCCGGTGACCGCCCACGTACCGACCGCATTGAGGTAGGTGATGACCGCGCCGAACCCGAATGTCGCGACCGAGACAAGGCCCAACCCGGCCAGCACGCCGGCGAACGCAACCAGAGCCTTCCACGCGCGCCGCGCGAGAAAGAGAACGGGAATCAAAAGCAGCAGTTGCGGCTTGGCGAGCGCCAGCGCACTGAGCGCTCCGGCCCAGCCATACCGCCCTTTCGCCCACGCGGCATACGCCCCGGCGAGCGGCACGAGGACCACCAGGTCCGATTGACCTTGCAGCACCGTCACGAACACGGGGAAGAAGCCGGCGATCATCGCGCCGGCAACCAGCCAACCGCGACCGTGCACGCGAACACTCGTCAGGACGAGGATCGCGACCAGCGCCGCGACGAGCAGGACGTTGAACGCTGCCATTACGTAGTACGCGGCGCGATAGTCAAGGAAGGCAAGCGGCGCGATCAAAAGCGTGTAGTACGGCGGGTGGAAGTACGGAAGGACGATGAAGCGCTCTGGATCTTGGCCGGTGATCTTCAGCTCCATCTGTCGCTGGAGCGCGATGTCGTAGACCGCGCCCCCGCCGCTGGTGACGTACAGCTTCGCCGCCGCGTAGAAATTGAAGAAGTCAGGTCCGTGCAGGTTGCCCCGTACGAATGTGAACCAGTAGACCGTCCAGAACGCGAAGGATCCGATACCGGCGCCGGCGGCGCCGGCAAATCCAAGGCGAACGAGGCGCGCTGCGCGCCGAGGAGTCATCGCCCGCTTTCGAGGCGAAGGGCGAACCGCTCGGGTAGCCTGGCCTTCCGGATCGCGCGCTGCGCCCCCTTGATGTCGTAACGCACTCGACGGAACTCGAGCGTGGCATGGTCGACGTCCCAGATGCCGTAGCTCGCGGTCGGGAGGCCATCGCGCGGCTGGCCGACGCTGCCGGGGTTGACCAGCGCGGGACCGGTGAGCTTGAACGTATCGACGCGATATGCGTGCGTTACAGCACCATTCTCCATCGCGAAGATGCCGGGCACGTGGGTGTGCCCGTGAAAGCAGATGCCCCCGTCGAGCAACTCCAGGTTGGCGTGCGCGACTGCTGTGTCGAGGACGTACTCATAGATGTGGTCGCGAGGACTCGCGTGAACCAGCAGAACGTCGTGTTCGAACTGGCTGTCCGGAAGGCTGCGCAGCCAGTCGAGTCGCTCTTCGCCGATTCCCTCGATAGTCCAACGCACCACCGCGGCAGCATCGTCGTTGAACCACTCGAGGATCTCGGGATCGGTGCAGGCCCGATCGTGATTGCCAACGAGCGTGGGCCATTTTCTATGCACAACCTCGTCTACGCACCGCTTGGGATCGCCACCGTAGCCGACCACATCGCCGAGGCACAGCGTCTCGTCCACGGCAGGACAATCACGCAAGACCGCCTCGAGAGCTTGCCAGTTGGCGTGGATATCAGAAAGGAGCGCGATCTTCAAGCCGGCCTCTCATAGAGGCGCGGGTAGATGTGGTCGAAAAGGATGCGCAAGGTCGCGGCAACGGGGACGGCGACGAACATGCCGAGGATTCCTCCCCAGCTGAACCCCGCGATCAGGGCGACTATGACAAGGATCGGCGGCAGTTTCACCGCGTCGCCCATGACCTTGGGATAGACGAGGTTGAGGATGACGTTCGAGATCAGCAGGTAGAGGAGGCCGATGACCAACGCGGTTTCGGGCGACTGGGACAGGCCGACAAGAATCGCCGGAATCGCGCCGAGGAAGGGACCGAAGTATGGAATCAGGGCCGTGACCCCGGCGATCAGTCCGAGGGCTACTGGTTCCGGTAGTCCAATCGCGAAGCAGGCGATGCCGGAGAAGATCCCGATTAGGCCAGCGATGACGAGCTGACCGCGCACGTATGCGTAAAGCATCTTGCGCACCTGGCGCCAGATCTGATCGAAATCGCTGCGGTAGTCGTTCGGCACGAAACGACGAAGATCGCGCCGCACAGCCGGCGCCTCCAGCGCGAGTAGGAAGGCGACGATGAACATCAGGAGCAGTTGGAGCGCGGTCGTGAGGGCGGTGAGGCCGATCGTGACGGCGTTGCCGAACTGGCCGAGAAGGTATTCACGGAGATGCGAGCTCACGGTTTGCGTGACGCCCTTCAGGTCGATGTCGATGCCAAACACGCGCACCGGTTGGAGGTTGTTGAGTCGTTCCTGCGCAGTGGCCGCCAACGTGGGCGCCTGAACCTGCAAATGACCCACTTCGTTGACGCCAAGCGGAACGATCAGGAGCACCAGGCCGGCGAGGCCCACGATGATGGCCGCAAACACGGCGAGGATCGCGAGGATCCGCGGCATGCCGGCTGCATGGAGACGCATCACGGCTGGCTGGATGAGGAACGCGATGGCCGAACCGAGCACGAACGCGCCGAGGAAGTCCCGAAGCAGATAGAGGATGGCGATCGCAACCGCCAGTGCTGAGATGCCGAATGCGATCTGAAGGTAGCGCCGACGCCGCCTGGGATCGAACGATGCCGCCGAGACCGTCGCCCCGCCGATCGGGGCTGCGCTCTCGAGCTCTCTCTCGCGAGGCGGTCCGGGGTGCGGCGTGGAGCGCACGTTAGGCAATCACCGCGCAGTATGACGAGCGGCGCCTGGACCCAAGCCTGCTTAGGTCTTGGCCTGCTGGAGCATCGCTTCTTCGTAGGGGGCGCCGTGAAGCGGGTTGGTCGTGCTGCGCCCGGCGGCGATCGCGTAGAGGGCAAGGATCACAAGCCC
>CBJLKR010000188.1:0-4966 GCA_966423695.1 uncultured bacterium
ACCGTCGTTGTTGACCGCGGAGCCGCGGAGCACCGACCAGATGTTGTCGCCGTCCAGGGGCATGAACTCGATGAAGCGGACTTCGAAGCCCTCGGAGTGGGCGAGGCGCGCGAAGTCGACCACCTCGCCGTCGTTGTGGCCTTTCATCACGACCATGTTCAGCTTGATCGGCCACAACCCCGCCTCGCGCGCGGCGGTGATGCCGTCCATGACCCGCTCGAACGCGTCGCTGCGGGCCATCTCCTTGAAGCGGTCCATGTGCAGCGTGTCGAGCGAGATGTTGATGCGCTTGAGCCCGGCGTCCTTCAGCATCCGCGCCTTCTGACGCAGCAGGACGCCGTTGGTCGTCATCGTGATGTCGAGCGTCGGGTCGATCGCGTTGATCATCCCGATCAGCTCCTCGAGCTTGACCCGGACGAGCGGCTCGCCACCGGTGATGCGGATGGTGCGCACGCCGTAGCGCTCGACGAAGATCCGCGCCAGGCGCACGATCTCCTCGAAGCGCAGGATGTCCTCGCGCTTGAGCCAGTGCAGGCCCTCGGCTGGCATGCAGTAGATGCAGCGGAAGTTGCATCGGTCCGTGACCGAGATGCGGAGGTCGTCGGCGACCCTGCCGTACGAGTCCCAAAGGCGACGGCCCATTTGGCCGATGATAGGCCGGATGGGGTACGAGCACATCCAGGTCGAGTCGGACCCTCCGATCGCTACCATCACGCTCAACCGGCCGAAGGTCCTGAACGCTCTCAGCCCGGCGCTGATCGGCGAGCTGACCGGGGCGCTGGCGGAGATGGACGCCGATGACGCCATCCGCGCCGTCGTCCTGACCGGCGGGCCGAAGGTGTTCGCCGCCGGCGCCGACATCGGCGATATGGCCGGCCAGGGTCCCGTCGACCAGCTTCTCCGCGACCAGACCGGGCGATGGGCGCCACTTGCCGGGTTCAAGAAGCCGTTGATCGCCGCGGTTAACGGCTACGCCCTCGGTGGCGGCTGCGAGGTGGCGCTGATGTGCGACCTCATCGTCGCCGGCGAGACGGCGCGGTTCGGTCAGCCGGAGATCAATCTCGGCATCATCCCGGGCGCCGGCGGGACTCAGCGCTGGCCGCGCACGACCGGCAAGTACGTGGCGATGGAGGCGATGCTGACGGGCGCTGCGATCACCGCCCAGCGCGCGTACGAGCTGGGCCTTGTCAACAAGGTCGTGCCGGCGGAGATGACGGTCGAGTTCGCGAGGCGGCTCGCGCGCGAGCTCGCGGAGAAGCCACCGCTCGCGGTCCGCATGGCGAAAGAGGCGGTGCTCAAGGCGTTCGAGACGCCGCTCGCCGAGGGTCTGGCCTCGGAGCGCAAGAGCTTCTACTTCCTCTTCGCGACCGAAGACCAGAAGGAAGGCATGCACGCCTTCCTGGAAAAGCGCAAAGGCACATACAAAGGAAGGTGAGCTCCAACAATGCACTGTGGTTCGAAGAGTCAAACCGGAGTCCCCGCGAAATCGAAGATTTCGTGGGGTGGTCATAGGAAGATGAGCGATGGCCACTGAAGTCGAGACCCATGTGAACCTGGAAGTCGAGAACGGGATCGGCTGGATCAGGTTCAACCGGCCGGAGAAGATGAACGCGATCGGCGCGCTGACGCGCAAGCAGCTGGGCGACGCCGTCAAGCAGGCCGAGCGCGACGATGCCGTGCGCGTCGTCGTTGTCACCGGGTCGGGCCGCGCGTTCTCCTCCGGCGCCGATGTCACCGAGATGGTGCAGGGCGCGGGCATGAGGACGCCCGAGGACGTCGGCATGGTGCTGCGCAACGAGTACATGCCGATCCTGGTTCGGCTGCGCACCATGCCCAAGCCCGTGATCGCGGCGATGAACGGCCCGGCGGTGGGCATCGGGGCGAGCTTCGCGCTCGCATGCGATATCCGCATCGCGGTCCCCGAGGCGTACATCCTCGAGGCGTTCGTCAACATCGGACTCGCGCCAGACGGAGGCGTCAGCTGGCTGCTGCCCCGGCTTGCGGGCACAGGGATCGCCTACGAGATGTTCTTCAGCGGCAAACCGCTCGCCGCTGCCGACGCCCACAGGCTCGGCGTGATCAACCGCGTGGTACCGGCGGATCGCTTCGAAGAGGACGTCCGCGACCTCGCCCAGCACCTGGCCTCGCAGCCGCGCCAGGCGATGGCCGGCGCGAAGCGCGCCGTCAACCATGCGCTCAGCTCGACATACGAGGACGCGATGGAGTTCGAGTCGTACCTGCAGGAGGCGCAGGCCGGCAGCTCCGAGTTCGCCGATGGCGTGCAGCGGTTCCTCGAGTCGCGCAAAAAGAAGTAGTTGGACGCCGTCATCGTCGCCACGGCGCGCACGCCGATGGGCCGCTACGGCGGCCAGCTCAAGGACGTGCGGCCGGACGACCTGGCGGCGCTCGTCATCAAAGAGGCGTGTGAGCGGGCCCACGTGAAGCCCGAGGAGGTCGAGGACGTGATCCTCGGCTGCGCCAACCAGGCGGGCGAGGACAACCGCAACGTGGCCCGCATGGCGCTGCTGCTCGCGGGGTTCCCGGTCGAGGTGCCGGGCCAGACCGTGAACCGCCTGTGCGGCTCGGGCATGCAGGCGACGATCTCCGCCGCGCGCGAGATCCAGGCCGGCGCCGCGGAGGTGGTCGTCGCGGGCGGGGTCGAGAGCATGACCCGCGCCCCATGGGTGATGGCGAAGGCCAGCGCCGCGTTTCCGCGCGGTCCGCAGACGGTCTACGACACCGCCCTGGGCTGGCGTCTCGTCAACCCGAAGATGGCCGAGATGTACGGCACGCTGCAGATGGGCGAGACCGCCGAGAGGGTGGCGCAGAAATACGAGGTCTCGCGTGAGGACCAGGACGCTTTCGCGCTGCGCAGCCACCAGCGCGCGGTCGCGGCGCAGCGATCGGGACGGCTCGCGGAGGAGATCGTGCCCGTGAACGGCATCGCCGACGACGAGGGTCCGCGACCCGACTCGTCGATGGAGGCGCTCGCCAAGCTGAAGCCGGCCTTTGCGGCCGACGGCTCGGTGACGGCGGGCAACGCGTCGCCGCTCAACGATGGCGCCACGGCGCTGGTCCTCATGTCCGCCGCGAAGGCTCGGGAGCGGGGACTGAAGCCGCTCGCGCGCCTCGTCTCTGCGGCTCCGGCCGGCGTCCACCCCGACTACATGGGCATCGGGCCCGTGCCGTCGTCGCTCAAGGCCCTGGAGAAGGCGGGACTGCAGGCCGGCGATATCGGCGTCGTCGAGCTCAACGAGGCGTTCGCGTCGCAGTCGCTCGCGTGCATCCGCCTGCTCGGTCTCGACGAGGACAAGGTCAACGTCAACGGCGGCGCGATCGCGCTGGGCCATCCGCTCGGCAGCAGCGGCGCGCGCCTCGTGAGCACGCTCGTGCGCGAGATGGAGCACCGCGACGTGGAGTACGGGCTCGCCACGATGTGCATCGGCGTCGGCCAGGGCATCGCGTCGGTCTGGCAACGCGTCTGAGTCAGCGCGAACGCGACCCGGATGAGGTCCGGTCGATGTTCGACCGGATCGCGCGCCGCTACGACCGGGTCAACACCGTGCTCTCTGCCGGCACGGACGGCGGCTGGCGCCGGCGCGCCGCGGGTGCGACAGGCTTGCGCGAAGGCGGGTCGGCTCTGGACGTCGCGTGCGGATCGGGCAAGCTCACGGCCGAGCTGGCGAAGATCGCGGGCCGCAATGGCCGCGTCGTCGGCCTTGACTTCAGCCCGCGGATGCTGGACGTAGCGCGCGCCGATCATCCCGGCATCGCCTTCCTCCAGGGCGATGCGCTGAACCTGCCCTTCGACGACGCGAGCTTCGACGCGGCGACGATCGCGTTTGGGCTGCGCAATCTCGCGGACCCGGTGCGCGGCCTGCGCGAGATGATCCGCGTGGCGCGCCGCGCCGTCGTGCTCGAGTTTGTGCGCCCGCCGCGCGGGCTCGCCGGCACGGCCTACCGCGTCTACCTGCGCACTTTTCTCCCGGCGATCGGCGGCGCCATCTCCGGCGACCGCGCCGCGTATCGGTACCTGAGCGATACGGTCGACTCCTACCGCACGCCGGGGGAGCTGTCCCACCTCGCGACGCAGGCGGGGTGGTCGGACGTGCGCTTTGTCGGGCTGGCGCTTGGAACCGTGGGGATGCTGACCGGCGGCCGCCAGTAACTGTCGCCGCCAGCCGCCGTTTAGCAGGCAGAAGCCGGTAACGCTTCACGGAGGAGAAGGATGTCGACGCATAGGCGGATGATGGTCGTCGTCGGTGTTTTGATTGCGGTCGCCGCCGCCAGCATGGGCGCACTGGTTGTTGCGCTGGGACGGCCGGCCTCGGTCTCGCCGCCCGCTGCTCCGCCGCAGGTGTTGACGCTCGCCGCGTCCACTACCGGCAACACGATCACCGTCGTCGGCGTGGGTATCGGCAGCGGGACCCCGAACGAAGCGCAGCTGAATCTCGGCGTCACGGTGACCCGGCCGAACGTGCGCGACGCCGTGACAGCCGCCGGCAATGACGTCAACAAGCTCGTCGGCGCCCTTCGCGCCCAGGGCGTGAAGGACAAGGACATGCAGACGTCCTCGATCTACATCTCGGCGCAGACGAACTGCTGCCCGCAGACGCTCATCGGCTACAACGCCGCCTCGTCGATAATGCTGACGATCCACGGCATCGGCGGCGTGACGGCGATGATCGAGGCGGCTGTTGACGCCCTTGGCAACGACCTGCAGATCAACGGCATCAGCCTGTACGTGTCCGACCAGGGGCCGATGTTGAAAGCCGCTCGCGACGCGGCCATGAGGGACGCCAACACCAAGGCGCAGGACTGGGCCCGGCTCTCCGGTCACCACGTCGGGGGCCTGGTCGGCGTGTCAGAGGTCGTGTCGACGCCGAGCGGCTGGGCATGCGACCAGTGCGGAGGCAAGGGCGCCGGTGGCGGCGGCATCCAGGTCCAGCCGGGAGTGAGCTCGGTG
>CBJLKR010000189.1:0-4946 GCA_966423695.1 uncultured bacterium
CACAGGTCCGCCGACTGCAGCGTCGGCATCAAGAGTTCCTGCGCGCCGGCGCGGAAGGTCTCCATGAGCTCGAGGAGCCCCGGGTCGACTGACCGCAGGCCAATCATCGTGTTGATGGTCATGGGGAAGAAGACGATGACCGCGCAGATGATCACCTTGGAGATGAGCCCGGAGCCGAACCACAGGATGAGCACGCCGAGCTGGGCCAGAGGCATGTTGTGACCGGGAATCGCGTTCGCTCGCCCGCGCTCGTACTTCCCGATGCGCGGCCCGAGCAGAAGGAGCCCGGCGAAGCCGGCCGTCGCGCCAGTCAGATGGACGACGGTCGAGCCGGCGAAGTCCTGCGAGCCCAGCGTCGACATCAGAAAACCACCGCCGAACAGCTGGTGGCTGATGAGGGGATAGATGAAGGCGGCAAACGGGATCCCGAAGAGGATGTAGACGATGAACTTGGTCCGCTCGATCATCGTGCCCCAAACGATCGCGAGCGAGACGGCGCAGAAGACGAACTCGAAGAACCACTTCGCTGCGGCGGGGGCGGTGCTCGAGGCGATGGCCGGCAGGTCGAGCGACGATCCCGGGCTGAACGTCGGGAAGAACGCGCTGCCCCCGATGAAGGCGAAGATCCCGCCGGCGCCGAAGGCAAGGCCGAATCCGACCGCCCAGTAGGCGATGGAGCTGACGCTCAGGTTGGTGATCACCTTGGCGACCACCGTGCCGACGTTCTTCATCCGGCTGAAGCCGACCTCGAGCATGGCGAAGCCGGCCTGCATGAACATCACGAGGCACGCCGCGACGATCACCCAGACCGTATCGGCGGCCACCCCGGCCGCCTGGGACGCGGTCGGGTCGTCCGCGGCGAGCACGGAGACCGGGGTCAGTGCGAGGACGATTCCAGCGGTGATTCCGATCCGTGCAAGCAACGGGCGACACCTCCCGGGAGTGATGCCGCTGAGCCTACGAACCGACGGTGCCTGTCAAGAACGTGCGCATGGCACGAATCGGCCCCGGAAACGTCGTGGTGTCCGCACGAGCTCGCCTCGGCGCCAGATGTCCCGTTTTGGTGCTATCCGCACAGGAAACAAGCGATCAACTTCGTGCCAACGCCACCTGATAGCGCCACTCGAGGGTTCCTAGTCTGAGCAATGGAGCCCGCGCTCAAGTCTGGATTTCGTGGAGGGTGTTCATGGCAGTCGAGACAAAGTCGGTCAGCAAGACGAGTCCGCGCGAGGTGCTCGAGCGCGCGAAGGCGGAGGGCGTCGAGGTAGTCGACGTCCGCTTCGTCGACCTTCCGGGCACGTGGCAGCACTTCAGCCTGCCGCTCGGCGAGCTGGACGTCGACAGCTTCAAGGACGGCCTCGGGTTCGACGGGTCGAGCATCCGCGGCTTCCAGGCCATCGACGAGAGCGATATGCTCCTCCTGCCGGACCCCGAATCCGCGACGATCGACCCGGTCCTGTCGCACAAGACGTTGTTCCTCATCTGCGACGTCGTCGACCCGATCACGCGCGAGCCGTACACGCGTGACGCCCGCTTCATCGCCAAGAAGGCGGAGGAGCACCTGCGCAAGTCCGGAATCGCGACGATCAGCTACTGGGGCCCGGAGGCCGAGTTCTACCTTTTCAACTCGCTGCGGTTCGACCAGAACGCGCACAGCGGCTACTACTACATCGACTCGGAGGAGGGCATCTGGAACTCGGGCAAGAACTCCGAGCCGAACATGGCTTTCCGGCCGCGGCACAAAGAGGGCTACTTCCCGGTCCCGCCGACCGACAAGCTCCAGGACCTGCGGTCCGAGATCATGCTGAAGCTCATCGAGGCGGGCGTCCGCGTCGAGGTGCAGCACCACGAGGTCGGGACCGCCGGACAGGCCGAGATCGACATGCGGTTCGACTCGCTGACCAAGATGGGCGACAAGATGATGACCTACAAGTACATCGTCAAGAACGTCGCCGCCCAGCACGGGTACGTGGCGACGTTCATGCCCAAGCCCCTGTACCAGGACAACGGCTCCGGGATGCACGTCCACCAGAGCCTGTGGAAGGACGGCGCCAACCTCTTCGCCGACGCGAAGGGCTACGCCGGCCTGAGCGAGACGGCCGTGTACTACATCGGCGGGCTTCTCAAGCACGCGGCGGCCCTGCTCGCGATCTGCGCGCCGACGACCAACTCGTACCGCCGGCTCGTCCCCGGCTACGAGGCGCCGATCAACCTCGTCTACTCCAAGCGCAACCGCTCCGCCTGCGTCCGCATCCCGATGTATTCGACCGACCCGAAGACCAAGCGCGTCGAGTTCCGCTCCCCGGATCCGGCCGCCAACCCCTACCTCGCGTTCTCGGCGTGCCTGATGGCCGGCCTCGACGGGATCAAGAACAAGATCACGCCGCCGGAACCGGTGGACAAGGACATCTACGAGCTCGAGGGCGAGGAGAAGGCGAAGATCAAGTCGGTCCCCGGCTCGCTCGCCGAGGCGCTGGACGCGCTCGAGTCCGACCACGCGTTCATGCTCGAGGGCGGCGTTTTCACCAAGGACGTCATCGACACCTGGATCGACTACAAGCGCAAGAAGGAAGTCGACGCGGTCGCGCTGAGGCCGCACCCGTGGGAGTTCATGCTCTACAGCGACGTGTAGCCCGGCCAGACCATTCGCTCCAAGGGCCCGAGTGCGAGAGCTCGGGCCCTTTCTTGTCGACCGACGTCCGGTCTGTCGGCTACATCCCGAGCATCGCGCGCGCGCGCAGGGCGATGCTTATCGCCACCCGCGTCTCCGGATCGTCGAGCTGCACGCCGGTCAGGGCCTCGATCCGTTCGACGCGATACGTCATCGAGTTGATGTGGATGCCCAGGTTGCGCGCCGCGGCCCGGCGCACCCACCGCGCCGCCGACAGGGCCTCCAGCGTCTCGAGCAGCGGCGTATCGCGCGACTGCGCGTACTCCAGCAACGGCCCGAGCAGCTCATCGACGAACCGGCGCAGCGCGTCCGGCGACTGGACCTCCAGCAGCAGCCGGAAGGCGCCCAGCGAGCGGTAGGACGCGACCCGGCCCCGACCACCCGCGCGCCGGGTCAGGCGCAGCGCCTGCCGCGCCTCGACATGTGAGCGTGCGAGCTCGCTGACCGCGTGGGCCAGGTTGCCGATCCCAACCGACGCCGAGCCGGGCTTCATCACCGGCGCGGCCGCGGCCAGCAGCTGGTTGGCGAGCTTCTCCACCGCCGCCAGGTCGGCGGCGATCTCGTCCGGGACCAGGAACACCGCCGACGCGGACCGCACGAGCGTCAGGGCGCCGGGGAGCCGGGAGCGGATCACGCCGCTGAGGGCGCCGTCCAGCCGGTCCTGCCGCCCTCGGGCGGCGAGCGCAGCCTCGGTGGCGTCGTCGTCGGGTTCGAGCACCACGACCCAGGCCTTGTGGGGAAGGCGATGGCCCAGTCGCTCGGCCTGGCGCGCGACGCGCTCGGCCTCGTCCGCCTCGAGCCCGCCGGCGAGCACCTCCTCGATCAAATCGCCGCGCAGGCGGCGCTCGACCTCCGCGGCGGCCCTCTCCTTCGACAGCTCGAGCGCGAGCACTGTCGAGCCGTGCTCCAGCGCCCGGAGCCGGCCGGGCGCGTCGATCGCCTCGCCGTCGGCGCCGACCACCAGCAGGCCGAGCACGTCGGCACCCGCACGCACAGGCACGACATCGAGCGGGCGCGGCGGGCGGCCGCCCGTCACCCGAATGTCGCGCGCCGCGCCGGCGAGGGGCGGAACCTGGATGCGGGCGGGCATGCCGTCGGACGATTCGCCCAACCCGCGCACGCGATAGCCGTCGGGCGAGTACAGGGCCGCGCGGCCTCCTGCGAGGGACCCGATGACGTCGAGGATCGACGGGATGCCGGCGCCGTCGAGCGAGAGCTTGGTGAAACGTTCGTGCGTGTCGTGCGACAGGCGGATCTCGGCGAGCTGGACCTCCGTGCGGCGCTGCAGCTCGCTGCGTTCGAGGATCCCCGCGACCTGCCCCGCGATCGCGCGCAGGAAGTCGATGTCCGAGGCGGTGAACTCGCGCCGCTCGGTGCTCTGGACGTTCAGCACGCCGACCAGGCGCGGCCCCGACTCGATCGGCACCGACGCCATCGAATGGAAGCGGTCCTCGTCGAGGCCGGGCACCCACTTCCAGTGCGGCTCGCGGCTCACGTCGGCCACGACCGCGGCGCGGCGGGACTCGGCCACCCAGCCCGTGATTCCCTCCCCCACCCGCATCCGCACCTTGCCCACCATGTTCTCGTTGAGACCGTTCGTCGCCGTGAGCAGCAGGCTCGCCCCGTCCGCCCCGACGAGGTACAGCGAGCACACGTCCGTGCCGATCGCCGAGGTGGTCTCGCGGATGATCAGCTCGAGTAGCTCGTCGGGGCGCTGAGTCGACGCGGCGGCCTGGGCAAGGCGGACGAGGAAGTTGAGCTCCCTGGTCGCCAGGCTGGACGAGTCGGAAGCCGCTGGCTTGCCCTTCACCGTGTCAACCACACTATGGACAACGCGCTACGTAGTGTGACCGATACAGAGTCGACCCGGCGGCAGGTTAGGGGTAGATTGGCGGACGTGAACCGCTGGCGCGAGCACTTCGCCGGGGTCGACCTGCCGGTTCCGGTGTTCGGCGGTGGCGAGGTCACCGGCATCAACTTCGACAACGCCGCGAGCACCCCCCCGCTGCGCAGGGTCCGCGACGCGATCAACACGTTCTCGGACGTCTACTCGAGCGTGCACCGCGGGACGGGCTACAAGTCGCGCGTCTCGACCGATGCCTACGAGCGCGCGCGCGAGGTCATCGCGCGCTTCCTGTGCGTCGACGAGAAGACGCAGGTGGTCATCTTCGTCAAGGGCGCGACCGACGCCCTCAACCGGATCGCGGCCGAGCAGGCTCGGCTAGACGGCCGGCGCGTGCTCGTGACCGAGATGGAGCACCACGCCGACCTCCTG
>CBJLKR010000190.1:0-4927 GCA_966423695.1 uncultured bacterium
GAAGAACGGGCCCTTGAGGAAGGTCCGGTAACTCTGCTCGACGATGCGGTAGCCCCGAAGCTGCGGCGCCTTCGCCGCGACGTCGGCGCAGACCTCGATCACGTAGTCGATGTGGCTCTGGGTGTAGGTGCGGCGCGGGATCGCGAGGCGCACGAGGTCGAGCGGCGCCGGGTGCTCGGTGCCGTCGGGCCGGCGGCCGAACATCACGGTGCCGATCTCGCATCCGCGCACGCCCCCGGACTCGTAGAGGGCGACGGCGAGCGCCTGCCCCGGATATTGAAGCGGAGGGATGTGCGGCAGCAGCGCCCGGGCGTCGATGTAGACGGCGTGGCCGCCGGTCGGCTGCACGATCGGGATGTCCAGGCGGGTGAGGGCCTCGCCCAGGTAGGCGGTCGAACGCACCCGGTACTGAAGGTAGTCGTGGTGGATGACCTCCTTGAGGCCCTGGGCGACCGCCTCCAGGTCGCGGCCGGCCAGGCCGCCGTAGGTCGGGAAGCCCTCGGTGAGGATCAGCAGGTTGCGCGCCTTCGCCGCCCAGTCGTCGTCGTTCATCGCCAGCCAGCCGCCGATGTTCGCGAGGCCGTCCTTCTTGGCGCTCATGGTCATGCCGTCGGCGAGCGAGGCGATCTCGCGCACGATGTCGCGCACGCTGCGTCCGTGCTGTGCCGGCTCGCGCTCGCGGATGAACCATGCGTTCTCGGCGAACCGACACGCGTCGAGGAACAGGGGGACCCGGTGCCGGGAGCAGATCTCGCGCACCTGGCGCAGGTTCTCCAGCGAGACCGGCTGGCCCCCGCCCGAGTTGTTCGTGATGGTGACGAAGACGACAGGGACGTCCTTCGCGCGCTTGTCGAGGAGCGCCGCGAGGCGGCCGGCGTCCATGTTGCCCTTGAACGGGTGCGATGTCGCGGGGTCGGCCGCCTCGGCGCACGGAAGGTCGAGGGCCTCGGCGCCCGTCGCCTCCACGTTGGCCCGCGTGGTGTCGAAGTGGGTGTTGTTGGGCACGACCTTGCCCGGCCCGGCGATCGCGGTGAACAGGATCTTCTCGGCCGCGCGACCCTGGTGCGTGGGGATGACGTGCTTGAACGGGAACAGCTCGCGGACGCTCTCCGCGAAGCGGTAGAAGGAGGGAGAGCCCGCGTAGCTCTCGTCGCCGCGCTGCACGCCGGCCCACTGGTCGCGGGACATCGCGCCGGTGCCCGAGTCGGTGAGAAGATCGATCATCACGTCGTCCGAGTGCAGCGCGAAAAGGTTGTAGCCGGCCTCGACGATCGCCTTTTTGCGGTGCTGCGGCGTCGTCATCCGCAGGGGCTCGACGGAGTGGATGCGAAAAGGTTCGATGATCGTCCGAAAGGGCATGGCAGACATTCTGATCTGCGGGGTGCGGCCGTTACGCCGGCCCGGCGGCGCGCGTTGGCACCGGTGATGCGAAGCCTGGCGACGGTCGCGCTGGCGCTGGCGGTGCTCGCCCTGGGTGCGTGCCAGGCGCCCGGGTCGTCGACCGGCTGCAAGAACGTGATGATCGATTGGGTCGACTTCGTCGAGGTCGGCTCCACGCAGTACGTGGCCGGGACGGATGCTCATGCGACGCTCACCGAAGGAGACCTCGGTGGTGTCTTCACCCACGTGAAGTTCAAGGTCGACGGCAACGTGTGCGATCCCGGCTACCGCCCGAAGGACGGCGACGCCGCCTTCCTCGACGCCGGCACGCCGGTCTACGCGGTGAACGGATACCCGACGAGTGAGCTGCTTGCCGCCAGGCGCAACGGCCAGATCGTCGCGTACTGGGCTTTTCCGCGCTAAGGCTTCGTGGCCGCGAACCGCACCTCGTGGCGATCCCCCGGCCCGAGCAGCTCGAGCAGGCGCATGCCCTCGGCCGTCACGTCGCGCGCGTCGCGCCTGTCGAGAGGTTTCTCGAACGGCGTGATCACCAGCGTCGTCGTCCCGCCGCGTGACTCCGGGATCCACGCGGCGCGGACGAAGCCGTCGACGAGCACCGACCCCTTCATGATCCCGTTGCTGCTGAACAGGCCGAGGTGGCGGCCTGGCGGAAGGATCCGGCCGCGGTCGTCGTGTGCGAGCAGGATGTTGTCGTAGTCGGGCAGCAGCCGGACCGGCACGGCCGTGTCCGGGGCCGGGCGTGGTGCTCGCGGCAGGTCGAAGATCTCGCGTCCTTCGGTGTCGCGAAAGCTGCGCAGCCTCGCTCGCAGGCGCTCGAACACCGGCCGCGCCGCCAGCCCTGACCAGGCGCGAAAGTCCGCCGCCGACGCCGGCCCGAAGGCAGCGAGGTAGCGCAGGACGAGATCGTCCTCGCTCAGCGCCGGCCCCGGCGGCCGGCCGAGCCAGGCCTCGAAGGTCGTCAGCGTGACCGCGCCCCGCCCGCCCCAGACCCCGCGCGGCGGCGTGAAGACCAGGGGCACCATGTAGCGCACGCCGTACGCCATGGCTGCCGGGTCGCGCTTGGGGAAGCGCCGGGCGAGAAGGCGGCCGAGCTCGGCGACCGTGCGCGGCTTCTCGGCCATGATCTCCGCCCCCGCGTCGACGATGGGCGTCAGGTCGCCCTCGCGGAACCCGCGCCCCCACGGGCTGCCGCGCAGGAAACCGCGCTCGCCCAGGCGCATGAAGAGGGGCTTGAGCGCGAAGGCGTCGCGCCGCGTGACCAGGTGAATGGTGTTGCGGTGCAGCGAGATCCGCACCGCGTCCCGCTTCTCGACCATGCGGGAGAGTTCGTCGGTGTGGAATCCGTCGAGGCGCGACCACAAGCCCACGTAGGGAAGGTTCGGGGCCTGGGCCTGCATGCCGACGAGGTGCTCCAGCGCCGCCGCGGCGGACATCCGGCGGCGCTCGAGGAGGAGTTGGCGCGCGAGGAGGGCGCGGTTCAGCGCCCGGCGGTCGAGGACCTGGGCCGGTGCGGGCATCGGCCCATTGTCGGGCTCTAGCCCGAGGCTTTTCGGAGGTCCCTTTCGGTCCGCTCGGCGACCTTGCGGTAGCCGGCAAACGTCTTCTTCAGCTCCCGACGCCGGGCCTCCCCGCGCTCGGGGTCGAGGAAGTACATGGCCCCCGCGGCGAGCGCCATCCAGAGCATCCAACGGTTGAGCCGGAATCTCATGAACATCACTCAAGAAACGATCAACGAAGCGGGGAGTACCGGAATCGGTGAGGGGCACCCACTGTGGGCGCCCCTCCGCTCTCGGTTAAGGCGTCGGGTCGGTGTAGCTGCCGCCGAAGATGTCGGAGTTGCCGAAGTTCGCGGGGCAATCCTGCTCGGGCGCCGGACGTGGAACGATGCCGCCGTTGCGCAGCGACATCCTCCATGCGTCGATTGCCGGGCAGTCGGCGGCGTTGCGGGCGTCATTCCAGACCGCCGCGCCGTAGGTGCGCGTCGCGACGGCGTAGACATAGTCGCCCAGGAACTCGCCCACGAGGTTGTTCTGGCTCGTTCCTCGCGGGTCCCCCGGGGCGCCGCGGTGCAGCTCCGAAAAGGCGCCGGTCGGCCCGCTCGCTCCGGTATCGGCGTGGAGCACGACGCCGATGAGCGTACGCGGGTCGGTCGTGTTGTCTCGGTAGGGCGTGGTGAAAGCGTTGTACACGACATACACGTCGGTGCCGTTCGGCGAGATCGCTGGGGCCGTGTAATAGCCGCGGTCCCCGCTTGTTTCGAGGGCTCGAGGCTCCGTCCACGTCGCGCCTTGGTCGGAAGACTCGGTGAAGAAGACGTGCGGAGCGGCGAGGGTGCCGCTGACGTACGTCATGACCATCCGGTTGGTCGCGTCGTTGCCCGTCGGAGCGCCGTTGGCGATGTCGACGCTGGGCGCCGGAGCGAGGTCGCTGCGAGCGCCGGCGATGCCGTCGATGACCGGGCGGCCGAGTACCGGGTCGATGACGCCTGGCTGCGTGACCGGGCCCGCGACCGGCGTCGGGCTCGACCACGTCCCTCCTCCGTCGGTCGACACGGACATCAGCTCGAAGCTGCCGTGGCCGGCCGAGGACTGCGTGCCGACGCCGAAGACGTACGCGTTTCCGGTGCTGTCGGTGCGGATGGTGCAGCCGTCGAGCGGATTGCGCTGGCCGTTGTTGGCCGCCGCACCAATCGGATGCTGGGTCCAGGTGTCGCCGCCGTCACTCGAGACCGCGACCTGGAGCTGAGCCGGGGCGGCGTTGCCCTTCTCCTGGCCCTGGAACATCGCCCAGCAAAGGTAGACGTTGCCGAAGAAGCGGCTGGATGCGGCGTTGTCCGCCCAGGCCTGCTCCTTGTCGGAGAAGGTGGTCGACGACTGCCTCGAAACCAGCACCGGCTGCATCCATGCGTTCTTGTCGCCGGCGGCCGCCGCGGCGGCGGCGTCGGTGCGCGAGACCGCGATCGCCTCGAAACCCTTGAACGCCTGCTCGCCGTTGCCCGTCGGCAGGTTCGAGGTCAGGTTCGCGTAGTAGAGACGCGCGCCGTTTGCCCAGCTGAAGCCGCCGTTCGTCCCCGGCTTGGGGCCGAAGGCCAGCGCGGGGTCGCCGTCGCTGACCAGGCCGTTCTCGTAGTACCACGGCAGGGTGCCGATGGGCCCGAAGGACGGCGAGCAGCCGGGGTCTGAGTTGCCCACCACGCCGAGGCACGAGCGGGCGGTCAGCCCTGTGTAGGCCGGCTGGGTCCACGTGGTGCCGCCGTCAAACGAGAAGTAGACGCCGGAGACGCCGATGCCGGGTGTGAACGGACACCTCCTGTCGTCGCCGGCGTTGCACGCCTCCTCGTCGATCTCGTCGTTGGAGCCGGCGGCGAGCATGCTCGGGTTGGACGCGTTGACGGCGAGCGCCGGCTCGTTCTGCTTGTTCTGCGAAAACGGCGTCGGCGGACTGCCGATGCTCACCCGCGTGTCGGCGCCCGACGCGACGGCCGGCAACGTGGCAAGCACAGCGAGGAGGACGGCGGCGGGTAAGG
>CBJLKR010000191.1:0-4916 GCA_966423695.1 uncultured bacterium
GATCAGCACCGCCGCGATGACATTGGGCAGGTAGTTCTGGACGTTGGCCATGAAGTTCGTCAACGTCGGGATCTTGAGCGCGCCAATGGCCGCGGCAATGGCGTAGATGAAGATGAACCAGAACGCCACGGTCGCGACGAGCCGAGATGGTTGTGCGCCTGGGCTCACGCGCTCGAGGTAGGCGCCGGCCTGGCTGCCGCTGAGCGCCCGGTCGAGGCCGACTGCGGCGAGCAGCTTGGCCACGACCAGCTTGACGAGTCGAGCGACCAAGTATCCGATGAGCAGGATGATGAGGCACCCCAGCAGGTTGGGAATAAAGCCGATGAGAGCGTCCAGGCCTCGCTGGAGGCTCTGGGTAATTTGCACAGCCGCTGTAGGCATGGCTACTGCTCCTCCTCTTCGTGGGAGATTGGGTGATTGGAGGTACGCCCGCGGCACGCCCAAGTGGCGCGTGGAGGTGGCCGTGGCACCCCTGCCGTCTGGTGTCCGACCGATTAGCGGGTCGTTACAGAGGAGACAGCAGCAGCCCGCGTTCAGTTACGAAACGCGGCCACGAGTTTCGACGCGTCGTAACTAACCGTCCCGGCGCGCGGTCCCAGGAAATGAGATGCTGATAGCCGCGCGATCTATGGAGCCCGATGAGACTCTGATCGAACGAACCCTGCAGGGGGAGCTGTCCGCCTTTGAGGAACTTGTCGAGCGTCACCGCGACATCGTGTTCCGGGTGGCGGCGAGGATCGTGGGTCCGGACGATGCGCAGGATGTGAGCCAGGACGCGTTCTTGCGCGCCTTTCATCGTCTTGATCAGTATCGCGGAACGGCCGCGTTTCGTACCTGGCTGCTGCAGATCACCCAGAACACGGCGCTGAACGCGCGCGCGTGGTCGCGACGTCGACCTACCGAGTCGGCTGACGAATCGTCCGAGGTGCCCGATCGCGACCCGGTGCGGCAGCCTGTGACGGAACTCGAACGCCGAGAACGCCAGCAACGCCTTGAGCTCAAACTCCGAGCGCTTCGGCCCGAGTACCGCAGCCTGCTCGTGCTGCGCGACCTTGAGGGCCTGGCTTACAACGAGATCGCCGACGTGCTCGAGATGCCCCTGGGAAGCGTCAAGGGCAGACTCCACCGGGCGCGCAGCGAGCTGATCGATTTGCTGCGGAAGAACACCTACGACTGGGAGCTACCAGCATGAGCGCAGACGAGACCCCCGCCGATCTCACCCCGGCTGAACGTCGGCTGGTCGAGCACCTCGAATTGCTCCGGGCCAGCCCACCCAGCGCGACGCCGCAGCTCGTCCCGCGGGTGATCCGCGGGGTACGCTGGCAGCGGGCGATCCGGGATCCGCTGCTGTTCGTGGGCGCGGTAGCCGCGGCGCTCGTGGAGGGCGCGAGCGTCCTGCTCAAGCCCTCGGGGGGTGAGCCATGACGCCACTGGCGACGTCGATCCTGGGCCAGGCAGGCCAACAGCTCGGCGCCTTCCTCCCGCGCCTGGGCGGAGCGCTCGCGCTACTTCTCATCGGGTTACTCATCACCCGCCTACTGGCGCGGCTGCTCCGCCGCGCGCTGCAAGCCGCGGGCGTCGACCGCCTCGCGGACCGGGGCGGCGTAACCCCCGTGTTGCAGGCCTCCGGTCTCGGCGCGTCACTGGCCGATCTGATCGCCCGGGTGATCCGCATCTTCCTCGCCATCATCGTCGTCTTCGCGGCGCTCTCGCTGCTCGGGCTGCAGTTCCTCTCGGCATCTCTCAATCAGGCCATCCTTGCCCTCCCGAGGCTCTTCATCGCGGCCACGCTGGTGCTCGCCGGCATCGTCGTGGCGGGCGCGGTGCGTCGGCGAGCCGATCGGCTCACCTACCAGCTGGATTTCCCGGTGCCGCTCGGGCAGCTCTCCCAGGTCGCGGTGCTGGCTGTATTCATCATCATAGCGGCGGCCGAGCTAGGGATCTCCACTACCCTTCTCATCGTCCTCATCGGCGTGCTGTTGGCGGCTGTCTCAGGAACGTTCACGCTCGCCTTCGGCTTCGGCTCGCGCGAGGTCGCGCGCGCCCTCAGCGCCGGTCGCTACCTGCGCCACGATTACCGCGTGGGACAGGAGATCGCCTTCGGCAATGTCCGCGGACGCATCACCAGAATCCACAGCACCAGCACCATGCTCGACACAGGCGACGGTAGTTCAATCCGCGTTCCGAACCAGCTGCTCATGGACAGCATCGTCACGATCTACGGCGAAGCCCACGCCGCGGAAGCCGGACCGTCATAGCGCCGATCCGCTCCGCGGGGTCAGGAGGAATCGGGGCGCTTTCGGGTGCCTGGCAGTCTGGTTGCGCGCCAGCGTGTGGTCGAGTCGTCGGCGTCCCTCTGCGATCGGCGGCCTGCGAGCCGGTTCCGTGGCGCTCGTGGGCCCCCCGGGGCATGCGGATTTCCGGCCCGAAGGAGTTCTGGTTGACCGTCGCGCCCGCTTGCGGCTGGTCGTCGATCTTGGCGCGAGCAAGCGGCGCGCGGGTGCTCCTCAGGCTGGCGGGGCAGTGCTTTCGCCGCCTGCGACCTCGAGGCCGCCGGTCGTGCTCAGCGGCATGACCGCTGTTGGTGTCGTGGCGCTCGAGCGAGCGCTGGTGGGTGGGTCGGGAGGAATAGAATTCGACCATGCGTGTGTCTGCGGGCGGGCGAGAGGGAGGATTACGGCGTCCTAGACGTTCTGGGCGGCCGGATCGGGACGTTTCTCGGTTTGGGGTTATGACCCGCAGGGCGTTGCGCGGGCGCGAATTTCTTAGCGCGGGGGTTGTCGAGGACCAGCCGGGTGGCGGCGCAGGGGGGCGGGGCCGGGAATGGCTGTGAGGCGGGCGGCCGACAGTCTGCCCTACCCGGACCGGGCGGCGGGCGCTGTGAATGAGGCGATGCCGTTTGACCACATCGTCGTGGTGATGATGGAGAATCACTCGTTCGACAATCTGCTCGGGGCGCTTCCGCGCGCGGGGCAGCCGGCCGCGGACGGGCTCACGTTCGCCAGCGACGGTGTGGCGACCAATTCGAACCCGGGCACGACGGGAACCCCTGCGGAGGTGACGGCGTTTCCGTTCGGTTCGACCGCCCAGGGAAGGCGCGTTTCGCAGAGCTGGAACGCGACGCATGAGCAGATCGACGGGGGCAAGATGGACGGCTTTGTCAGGTCGGTCGGGGCGGTCCAGCCGATGGGGTACTTTCCGCCCGAGGTGCTGCCGTTCGCGTATTCGCTGGCCACCACGTTCACGCTGGCTAACCGGTGGTTTTCCTCGGCCCCGTGCCCGACCTACCCGAACCGGCGCTTTCTGCTGGCCGGCACGGCGTACGGCGATATCACCACCGCGGTCCAGACGCTCGCGGACCCACCGCCGCCGAACGGCACGATCTTCGACCGCCTGCACGCGCACGGCATGAGTTGGCGCGCCTACTTCCCCGACGTCCCGCAGACGGCGATCATCCCTTCGATCATCGAGAAGTACCCGAACCACCACGTCCCCATCGCGAGGTTCTACGAGGATTGCCGGAACAACAGCCTGCCTTCGGTCAGCTTTGTCGATCCCGGCGTCGGTGTTCTCTCGGCACTTGGCGCGGCGGTCGAGGCGCGGCCCCTGCTCGGTGGGATCGGCGGCAAGCTCGCCGGTCGCGGTCAGACTGAGGAGGATCCTCAGGACATGTACTACGGGGAGGCGTGGGCGCACAAGGTCATCGACGCTGTGCTGCAGTCACCGGCGTGGCCACGCACTGTGGTCATCTACACCTATGACGAGCACGGCGGCTACTACGATCACGTTCCGCCGCCGCCGGCGATCCCGCCCGACGCGATTCCCCCGGCGCTGACCCCGACCGATGTGCCGGGCGGGTATGACATCTACGGCCCGCGTGTCCCCGCTGTGGTCGCCTCGCCATACTCCAGGCCGAACGCGGTTACCGACGTGGTGCATGACCACACGTCGGTGCTGGCGACGATCGAAGCTAAGTGGAACCTGCCGGCGCTGACCGACCGCGACGCGAACGCGGCCACGGTGATGGATTTCCTCAACGTCGAGGACGCGGTCTTCCTGACGCCGCCGACGATCCAGGGACCGTCGGCCACCGGCCCCTCAGGACCGCCGACATGAGCAGGCACGGCGCAGACGCGCGGGCTGGCCGCGACACTCCGTGGGCTTGACTCCACCGGGGTAGTCGGTCCGGGCGAAGGCGCGGTTCTGGAGCACGTGTTGGCGTGCTACGGCGCGGTTACCCGAGTTTGATGAGGGTTGCGACCGAGGGTGTTCCCGCGCCGTCGAGGAGGAAGAGCATGTAGGCGCCTGGTGGTGCGATATTGCTGTGTGGGGGGAGGGTCACGGTCAGTTGTCCGGCGTGGGTGGCGGTGATTGTGAGGACGATGTAGCGCTGGTCCATGTGGAAGCTGTGGGTCACGGCGCCGGGGCGAATCAGCGCGACCTTGGCGATATCGCTGGCCGTGGGACACTCGATGGTGATCGACTGACCGTACCCGCCGACGGCCGGCGCGGCGGCAATCTTCGGGCGCGAGCCGGCGAACAGGTAGGGCGGGGAGAAGAGCTCCAGTCGGTGCTCGAAGTATTTGTAGGGGTCGCGCTGGAATTGGCCGTCCTTGCCGCCGCGCAGCACGCGGCCGTCGGGCAGTAGAACGGCGGTCGAGTGGTACATGTGCGGGCAGTTGATCGGCGCCAGCTCCGTCCACGTATCGGTTGCGGGGTCGTAGAGTTCGGTGGGCAGCACGGGGTCGCAGGCCACGTCGGACTTGCCGGTCGAGCTGCCGCCGACGACGAGGACGCTCGCGTCGGGGAGAAGCACGCTGTCGCACAGCACGCGCGGGTGGTGCATCGCGGCGACGTGATTCCAGCTCGGGTTTGCAGCGCCGAGGTCGAGCACCTACGCGCTCCCGTCGTCGAGG
>CBJLKR010000192.1:0-4914 GCA_966423695.1 uncultured bacterium
GCTGGCAGCCTTCTTGGCCGTGCCCGATGCGCGGCGGGTGCGGCTTGCCGCGCGCCGGGTTGTGCTCGTGGCGCGGCGCCGCGTCGCGGACGGGCGCGAGCTCGCGACCTCGCGAGCCTGTCGCGTCAGGCCGTCGATCCGCTTCAAGACGTTGTTCACGTCCGCGCGCGTGCTGGCTTTCTTCGCCTGCGCCTGCAGCTGCTTGATGGCCGCCCGCGCGGTCTTGTCGGCGTCCTTGATCCGTCGTTCGACCCGCCGGCGGACGTCGGGCGGGACCCTCTTCTCAGCCTCGCGCAGTGCGCGCCGGCCGGCGCTGACCGCGCGTCCGACAATGCCGGAACGCCTGCTCGTGCGCTTCCTAGTCGCCATGCATCACCTCCGATCCAGTGCCGCGCGGAGCGTTTGACGCACCGCATTAGAATGGGCCAGCGTTGCCAACAGGGCCCGAAAAACACCTTATCAAGAAGTACGCAAACCGCAAGCTCTACGACATGCGCACGAGCCGCTACATCACGCTCGACGGCATCGCGCAGCTCGTCCGCCAGGGGCATGAGATCAAGGTCGTCGATCGCGACGACGGGCGCGACCTCACGCAACTCACGCTCTCGCAGATCGTCCTCTCCGAAGAGAAGCGGGGTCCCGCGCGACTCGTCGGCGCGGGCGGCGAGATGCTGCACGACCGCGGGCAGGCGCTGCTCGATTACGTGAAGAGCGCGCTCAACGTTCCGGCCGAGGTGCGGAGCCAGGTGGGGCGGCGACGCGAGGGCCTCGAGACGATGGCCGACGACGCCATCGAGCGCGCGCTCAGCCGGCTGCGCATACCTACGAGCAGAGACATCGACCGCATCAATAAACGGCTCGACCGCCTCAGCGAAGAGCTGCGGAAGGCGGGAATGCTCGACGGAGCGGCTCGGGGCCTCAAGACGGGATCGCGTAGACGAAAGGCCTCTCGCTGATCACGGACGAGATCACGATGTCGCTGTCGATCCGGTAGACGGCCGAGCGCACGCGCCGGTCCGCGCGAAGCTGCTGTGTCATCACGTCCGCCACTCGCGCGAGGCGGTCCGAGTCGCCGATCACCGAGAACGTCCACGGGGGCACGACGACGACCCCGTCCACCGCGACCCCCTGGCCCGTCTGTGCGACGGGCACCCCGGTGACGACGCGGTGGTCGTTGACGTCGATCGCCTCGGCGCCCCCCGCGGAGAGGTTGTTCAGCGCGTCCTGGAGGTCGAGCGCCGACAGGCCGCTCGCGTCGACGACCATGACGATTCCTGGGCCCTGGACCGGGACCAGGCCCTCGATCGCACGCAAGCGCTCCTCCTCGGCGCGCAGCTCATCGTCGGCCGCCGTCGACTGACCCGACATCAGGGCCGCCTGTCGGCGTGCGAGGTCGGCCTTCTCGGCGTCGAGCGAGTCGTTTGCGCGATGCAGGTCGTCGATGAGGAACGCGAGCGACGCCACATCGACGCCGACGAGACTGCGCTCCACCTCCGCCTGGCTTCGGATCTGGACGGTCGCGACCAGCGCGACGAGGAGCGCGATCAGGCCCACGCTGACGCCGCGGAATCGGGAACGGGCGTCCCGGGACCTACGCCGCTGCGACATGCGGCACCTGCAGGCTCGAGTCGTATGCGGGCAGCGAGATGTCGGGCAATCCCTGGAACGTCAGGGTCATCTGGAACTCGACCTCGCGGGCGCGGATGCCGCCGAGGGCCGACGGGTCGCCCAGCGCCGCCTGCATGCGGTTGCGGTCGCCGACGGCGTCGACCTTGACCGGGGAGCTGAGCGGCGGGCCCTGGTCGATCACGATCTGCCCCTCGGTGCCGGAGAATGCCGTCAGCGGCGTGATCCGCCGCCCGTTGACCGCGACCGCCTCCGCGCCCTGCGCGTAGAGCAGGTTGACGACGTCCTGGACGTCCTGGAAGTTGACGAGATAACCACCCAGGGTGCCGGCCGGCGAGCCTGGCGTTCCGTTCTTGAGCAGCACCTCGACGCCCGGCCCGTGGACTGCGACGAGCCCGGCGTGCGCGCGCAGCCGGCCCACCTCGTCCCGGAGTCCCTGGGTCGTCGCCGAGCGCGCCGCGGCCTCCGCCTCGAGCGTGTCGATGCGGTTGCGCTGGTCGGCGATCTGCCGCCGGTCGGCGGCGTTGGTTGCCTCGAGGTCCTGCACGCTGCGGACCAGCGCCTGGTACCGCGCGAGCTGGTTTGACGGCGTCAGCAGCTGCGTTCGCAGCTGGTCGGCGATGACGAAGCCGGTCGCCACGGCAACGATCGCGACCAGCGCCATACCTGTGAGTTCACGCGGCGACATTGGTGCAATTGTGAGAGCCGGCGTTACTATCGCCGCAGATGGCGGTCGATACCCGCGCCTCCGCTTTCCAGACCGCGCAACGCCGCTTTGACTCCGCCGCGGACGTGATCGGCCTCTCCGACGACGCGCGCCGCGGCCTGCGCGAGGTCAAGCGCGAGCTCACCGTCCACTTTCCCGTTCGGCTCGACGACGGCTCTGTGCGCGTCTTCACCGGCTGGCGGGTCCAGCACAACATCAGCCGCGGGCCGGCCAAGGGCGGCATCCGCTATCACCCGACGATCGACCTCGACCTGGTCAAGGCACTCGCGATGCTGATGACGTGGAAGTGCGCCGCCGTCGGCATCCCGTACGGCGGCTCCAAGGGCGCCGTTCGGGTCGATCCGCACGCGCTGTCGCTCACCGAGCTCGAGCACCTGACGCGACGCTACGCGACCGAGATCGCGCTCCTCATCGGTCCGGAGAAGGACATCCCGGCTCCGGATATGGGTACGAACCCCCAGATCATGGCCTGGATCATGGACACCGTCTCGATGCACTCGGGGCATTCCGTCACGGCCTCCGTCACCGGCAAGCCCGTCGACGTGGGTGGGTCGGAGGGTCGCGTGGAAGCCCCGGGTCGCGGTGCGACCTACCTCACCCTCGAAGCGCTCAAGTACCTGCACATCGAGGAGGAGACGCCCACGGTGGCGGTCCAGGGCTACGGCCAGGTCGGTCGCTCGACGACTCGGCTTCTGTCCGAGGCGGGCTTGCGCATCGTCGCCGTGAGCGATTCGAAGGGCGGCGTCTACAACCCGAACGGCCTCGACCTCGCCGCGCTCGAAGAGCACCGCCAGGTGCGCGGTGGGGTCACGGGCTTCAAGAAGGCGGACGCGGTCACCAACACCGAGCTCCTGGAGCTGCCGGTGACGGTCCTCGTCCCGGCGGCGGTCCAGGACGTGATCAATGAGGACAACGCCGCGCGGGTCCGGGCGCGACTCATCACCGAGGGTGCGAACGCGGCGGTGACGCCGGAGGCCGACCCGGTGCTGCACGACCGCGGGATCTTCCTCGTGCCCGACATCATCGCCAACGCCGGCGGCGTCATCGTGTCCTACTTCGAGTGGGTGCAGGACCTGCAGGCCTTCTTCTGGGAGGAGGAGGAGATAAACACCAAGCTGCACCACGTGATCACTCGCGCGTTCTACGAGATCCTCCACACCTCGGTGAACAAGCGCATCGACATGCGCGCCGCGGCGTACGCGCTGGCGGTGCAGCGCGTGGCCAACGCGACGACGGTTCGAGGGATATATCCATAATCGGGAGGTAGTGGCTCCCTTCGACCCTCGGCGCGTGCTCGTCACGGGCGTGTCCAACCCCCTCGGCGCCGAGGTCGCTCGGCGCCTCGCGACGCAGGTCCAGTTCCTCTTCGGCTGCGACGTCGCCGACCCGGTGAGCGCGCTCGAAGAGATGGACTTCGTCCACGCCGATACGCGGCATGCGGTGATCGGCAAGCTCGTCCGGCAGCTCCGGATCGACACCGTCGTGCACCTGGCGGTGGTGGTCGACTCACGCGCCGACGACCGGGCCGTGCACGAGACCGACGTGATCGGGAGCATGAACGTGCTGGTCGGGTGTGCCGCACCGTCGAGCCCCGTCCGCCGCCTCGTCGTCAAGTCGAGCCAGGCGATTTACGGCGCCGGCCCGGCAGATCCCTCGTTCTTCTCCGAGGACATGGTCAACTTCGATCGCGCGGCCACCGGTGTGACGCGCGACCTGCTTGAGATGGAGCAGCTCGTGAGCGAGTTCGCTCTGCGCAACGAGAACTGCGACGTGACCGTGCTCCGTCTCGGTTACCGCGTCAGCGAGGACACGAGCCTCGCGCGCTATCTGTCCCTGCCGGTCGTGCCCGTGTTTGCCGGCTTCGATCCGCGTCTTCAGCTCCTCCACGAGGAGGACGCCGCGGAGGCGATCGTGCGGGCCACGATGGGCCGCCATCCGGGCACGTTCAACGTCGCGGGCGCCGGCGTGGTCGTGCTCAGCCAGGCCGTCTCCATCATGGGCGGCCGCACAGCGCCGGTGCTGCCGCCGTATGGGCGCTGGTTCTCGCGCCTCGGCCTCAAGGTTTTCGCCAGGGTCGACCTGCCGGCGCACCTCGCGGACGTGATGGCGTACGGCTCGGTCATGGACTTGAGCCGGCTGGAGGCGGAGTTCAGATGGAAGCCCGCGTACTCGTCGCGCCAGGCGATGGACGCGCTAGCGGTCGGGCGGACGCTCGAGGTCATCGAGGCGCCGTCGCCGCCGCAGGAGTACGAGCTGCAGGTGTACCTGCAGCAGCGCCGGCGGCGTGAGCTGAGGTTGAGCGACTGATCGCCGAATCGGCGCGCGAGCGCCGGCGCCACAGCCAGAAGGCGGACATCGTCGCCCCGCGCTCTAGCTTCCGCCTTCCGAAACCGATCCGCCGGCTGCAGCGCCAAGCGCCCATGTACGCGCTCGAGGCGGTAGGCGCCCTCTCGCTTCGCCTGCGCGAGCTCACCGGGCACGACGTCATCGACCTGAACCGGATCATGGAGGTCGTCCAGCTGGTCCACCAGCAGCGCGAGCTGGCCAGGCGGGGCCCGAAC
>CBJLKR010000193.1:0-4878 GCA_966423695.1 uncultured bacterium
CCGGTGGCCGCCGCTGGTGTCGCGGAAAAGGATGAGGATGCGCGGCGAGCCGCCGACTGGCGTGGGGTAGATACTGTTTGCTTCGGTTACCGGCGTCGCGCCGCGGCGCGGCGCGCGATCCAGCGCATGTTGTAGGTCGACAGCAGATAGGTGATGAACACCATGCCGATGATCCCGAGCGACACCCACAGGATTGTGCGCTTGGCGAGCTCGCCCGGTGAGAGCGGAGGCTCGCCTGTCCGGTTCGCCTGGATGATGTACGCCGCCAGATCCTTGACGTCCTGGTCGGTCAGGCTGCCGTTGCCGCCTTTCTTCGGCATCGCTTGCGTCTTCGGGTCGCCGGGCTGAGGCGTGCGGCCGTTGGTGATGATGTCGATCAGGAACTCTGGGCTCAGCGCCTTCTCCTTGGACACGCCGGCGAGCGGTTGGATTGGGTTCAGCGTGGCCCCGATCCCGCCCTCGAGGCCGGCGCCGTGGCAGGAGGCGCAGTTGGCGGCGTAGAGCTGCTGGCCCTTGGTCGGGTCTCCAGGGAGAGCGGTCGAGCCGCTGGCCTGTGACCCGGAGCCGGAGGGCGACGGCGTGGGGGAGCTCTCGGCGACGGTCGTTACTCCCGTGAGGACCACGAACACCGGGACTGCGACCACCACCAGCAAGCCACGCGTCACCCGCATCGATGGCAAAGCATATCTAGGGTAGTCGAGGCGGCGGCCGCGACGGGAATAGCCCCAGAGTGGGTAAGTTTCTAAAGAGTTATGCCGTCCTGCTCGCCGGTCTCCCGTTCCGGCTTCTGCTGCGTCTCCCGACGCTGGCTCGACGCGAGATCGGCGTACCGTGGCTGACACCAGGCAGATGCAGTCCGACCGCGCCACCCGGCGGATCGCGGTCATCTCCATGCACACGTCGCCGACAGCCTCGCTCGGGCAGAACGCAAACGGCGGCCTGAACGTCTACGTTCGTGAGATCGCGACGGCGTTCAGCGAGCGCGGCATCGCGACCGATGTCTTCACCCGCCGGCAGTCGCCGGATGAGCCCGCCGTCGAACGCCTTGCCGACCTTTCTCGTGTCGTCTACCTGCCGGCGGGCCGCAGCCTCGACAAGTACTCACTGTTCGGCGAGGTCCCTGCGTTCGCACGCCGCATAGCCGAGTTCACGGCGGCCGAGCGCACGTCCTACGACATGTTGTTCTCGCACTACTGGCTGTCGGGCGAGGTCGCTTGCCTCCTGCGCCCGAGGCTGGCCAGCAGCTGGGCTCACATCGCCCACACCCTCGGCCTCGTCAAGAACCGCACGCTCGCCGCGGGCGAGCGGCCCGAGCCCCAGCTGAGGATTCACGTCGAAGGCGAGATCGCGCAGCAGGCGGACCTTCTCATCGCGTCGACGGAGGATGAGCGAACCGACCTCGTCGACCTGTATGGCGCCGACCCGGAGCGGGTTTACGTCGTGCCGCCCGGAGTCGACCTCGCGATGTTCCAGCCGATCGACCGCGCCGACGCAAGGCGCAAGATCGGGTACGGCTCTGGCCGCCTGCTCCTGTTCGTCGGCCGTCTCGAGCGGTTGAAGGGCGTGGAGATCGCGATTCGAGCCCTCGCGCTCCTGCGCGATCGCAACCACGAAGACGTGCGTCTCGTGATCCTCGGCGGGGACGCGGGGGAAGGCGCCATGGATGGGGGCGAAAGCGAGAAGGAGCGCCTGAAGGCGGTCGCCGCTTCGGTCGGCGTGCGCGATCGCGTCGACTTCCTGGGCTCGGTGGCGCACCACGAGCTGCCGTACTTCTATTCGGCCGCCGACGTGCTGGTCATGCCGTCGTACAGCGAGTCGTTCGGGCTTGTCGGTCTCGAGGCTCAGGCCTGCGGGCGCCCGGTCGTCGGCTCCGACGTCAGCGGCCTACGCTCGGTCGTGCGCGACGACGTGAGCGGCTATCTCGTCGCCAACCACGATCCGGCGTCGTACGCCGAGCGCATCGGACGTCTGCTCGACGACCCCGAGCTGGCGCAGCAGATGGGTCGGCGCGGCCGCCTGCTGGCGCAGCGCTTCTCCTGGTCGCGGACGGCCGACAGCTTGCAGGGGCTATTCGACGGCGTGGCGGAGCGCAATCAGCCGCGGGTCCACGCGAGCGCGCGGCAGGAGTAAGGAAAGGACGCTGCGTCGGCCTTCGTGAGCGCAGTCGGCCGCGTGCCGTCCGCGTTCATCAGCCAGACTTGGTCGCCGCTGAGAAACGCGATCTGGTGACCATCGGGTGACGCGACAGGAGACGTCACGTCGATGGCCGGATCGGCGGGAAGGCCGGCGGCGAGGCTGAGCGTCGCCGGTGGCGAGACGACGTTGACCACGAACGCTTTGGAGTGGGCGGCGTTCTGGCTCGCGAGCGTGGCTGCGAACACGAGATGGGACGAGTCGGGCAGCCACGCCGGCGGACCGAGGTCCCCGGAGGTCAGGGTGGTCGTGGTCGCGGCGCCTGTCAGGTTGCGCACGCGCAGCGTCACCGTGGTCAGATCGTGCCGGAGGTACGCGATGCGGTTGCCGGCCGGCGCCCACGCGATGGCGGTCACTGGGGCCGTATCGAGAGCGAGCTGATAGCTCGCGCGGAGGCCGACGTCGTATCCGCGGATCTCATCGCTGCCCGAGATGCCTTCGATGAACGCGACGCGCAGGCCATTGGGCGCGACGGCGGCCTCGGCGACGTTGCGAGCGATCACCTCATCGGTGCCGTCGGCCGCCAGGCGGTGGAGCGTGCTGGTCGCGTCGATATAGGCGTACCCCATGCCCGCCGCGAGCGATGCCGCCCACGCCGCCTTGACGGTCAGCGGCGTCTCTCCGCCGCCGGGCGTGAAGTTCCACCACGTGTTGTCGACGCCCTGGATCACAAGCGAATCGCCAGATGGCGACCAGGTGAAGGCGCGAACCGCGCTCGCGTCGAAGAGCTCGCGGGGAAAGCCGCGCTCATCAACCATCCAGAGGCCGCCGGGCGTTCCATCGGCGGTGTCGGTTGCGAATGCGATCCAGTGCCTCAGGGCACGCTGGGGTCCGGTGTTGAAACGGACCACCTCGTCGCGACCGAGCTGATTGCCGTCGACATCGACCGCGGCTGTGTTGACCAGCACCCGGTAGGCGGTGTTCGAGTTGAGCAGCTGCGCGGGCGCGATGATCGCGCGGTGCCCGTCGGTCGGGTCGATGCGCACGTCGAAGGGCGCGCTCGGGCTGATGGCGATGGCCGACTTCAGCGTCGCCGGGTTCATCTCGCGCGTGAAATCGAGGATGAGGTACGACGCTGGATCGACCGCGGTGTCCCCGTTCGCCGGACTCGAGCCGTTGAGCGCGGGCGGCCCCTCGGTCACGAACGCCCACTGGTGGCGGAGGGTGTACGCGTTGCCGGAGGGATCGCGGTAACCGGGCTCGAGGACCACGCTGTAGGTCGTCGAGGTGCGCAGCGTCTCGTGGTCGTAGACGAGGGTGCGCCCGTTCAACCAGCGGACACTCCCGGTGGTCGGCGGCACGAGGTGCAGCCGGCTCTCGACGGAGGAGCGGTCGACGTCGTGGTCGAAGGTGATGGTGATCGGGACGGCGGTGGAGATGTCGATCGTGTTGCGCTGCGGGGAGTAGTCGACGATCTGCGGCGGGTCGCCGGCGCAGGAGGTGACGAGGGCGACCGCCAGCAGGGCGCCGGCCGCCAAGAATGCCGCCCGCTTCGCGGGCCCACCCTCCTCCCGGACGATTTCCACCCCCGACCGTCCAGCCTGAAGCCAGGCTAACCGCGTAAACGCGCCCTGCCAACCCACCCTGTTAAGGGTTTATACGAACCGGACCTTAGAGGTGGGACTTGAGACGGGCCCTCATCTCCTGCGCGAGCTGCTCGAGCCGCGAGGAGTCGACAAACAGGAGCGAGATGCTCGGGATCTGGTCGATCGCCGCCTCGATCCCGGCGAGCGACGGGTCGGCCGCCCCGAGGATGTCCTTCACCTTGCGGGCGCGGTTGCCGAGCGCGTCCTCGGCCATCGCCTGGAGCTCGGCCACGATCGCGTTCCAGTCCAGCTGTGGCCCGGAGCTGCGCGGGGGCGCAGTCGGGGCGACGGGCATCTGCTGAGGAGGGGTCGGCTGCGTGTACGGCGAGAACGACTGCGTGGGGATCTGCGCCGTCGGCGGCTCCTGCGCCATCGCCGGTATGACCGGCATGGTCGGCAGAGTCGGGTTCGTCGGCGCGACGGGCTCGGGCGCGGGCGCCACCGCCGGGGTGAACGCAGCCGGAGCCGCAGCCTGAGGCTGCTGCTGGCGACCCTTCTGCGCTCCGACCACCTCGTCGACGTCCAACGGCGGGTGTTTGGTCGCGTCCGCGGACTTGACCTCGATCATCGCGTTGGGGTCGTCGCACAGCGCGAGCGCGTGGTCCGGCTTGTCGGCGATCTCGCGCGACTCGCTCGTGTATGCGCCGGCCAGCTCACCCTGGGCGAGGATGATCACGCCCGTGCCGCTGCCCGCGCGGATCATCACGCTGCCGCTCAGCTTGCGCTCGCTCAGGAAGTTGAGCAGCGCCTTCATGTCGACCCACGCGGCGTAGAGCTCGGTGTACATCGGCCGCGAGACCGTGAGCTCGTACAGGCCGTCGATGAGCTCGGGCGAGAGCCCGACCACATCGAGCACGCCGTGCCCGGCGGTCACATCGTCGTTGAACCGCTGCAGCGCCTGCTTGCCGAGGATGAGGCTCGAGGCCTCGGCCGCGCCGTCGTACAGGCACTCCAGCGCCGAGCCTTCGCGAAACAGGATCAGTCCCGACGCGTCGTCGGTGAGCAGGCGGACGTAGCCGGTGTAACCCTCGCGCTCGAGCGTCGTCAGGAGGCGAGGGAAGTCCACGAAGGACGTCTTGAGCGAGTCGTAGAGGATCTG
>CBJLKR010000194.1:0-4826 GCA_966423695.1 uncultured bacterium
GCCTGTACCTCGACACGGGGGCGATGTCCGCCCGCGCCGCCGAGCTCGCCGCCCAGGTCACGGCGGGGGCGCAGAGCTACTACGACCGCGTCATCGCGTTGACGAGCTATCTGCAGCGCACCTACGCGTACAACCTGAACCTGCCGCCGGTGCCCGCCGGTCGTGACCCCGTCGACTGGTTCCTCTTCGACGTCAAGACCGGCTACTGCGAGCAGTTCGCCACGGCGGAGACCCTGATGCTGCGCAGCCTCGGCATCCCCGCGCGGCTCGTCAGCGGCTACGCGACGGGCGACTACGACCCGGTGCTCAACCAGGCGGTGGTGCGTGAGCACGACGCGCACGCATGGGTCGAGGTCTGGTTCGCGCATCACGGATGGGTGCCGGTCGACCCGACGCCCGGCGTATCGCCGCTCGCCGCGACGCAGTTCCCGAGCCACTGGGCCGCGGGCGGAGTGGCGAAGCTCATCCCGCATCTCACCCTCGGCGTTCCCATGGCGGCGCTGGGCTCGCTGGGTGTGCTCGGCGCGCTGCCCGCGGCGCTCGCCATCGCTGTCGCTGTGGTCGTCGCCTTCGCGTGGGTGCGCCGCCGGCCCTGGACCCGGCGTCGGAGGCCGGCGCCGGGCGAGAACGAGCTGCTGCGCCTTTACGAGCGCGCGCAGCGGAGGATGGGGCGGAGGCGTGCGCCACCGGAGACGCCGCGCGAGTATTGCGAAGCGATGCGCGCAGGCGAGCTTTCGGAGCTCACCGACGCGGTGAACGAAGGCGTATACGCCGGGCGCTGGCCGACTCCCGAACGGGTGCGCGAAATGGCATCAGGGGTCCCAGCGAAATCACACGCCGCAGGCTCTGATTTCGTGGGGATTGAGCGCTTATCCTGAGCTCGATGGCCCAGGCGACCACGACCACGGGCGCGGAGAAGGTCCGTTGGGACCTCAGCGACCTCTTCGCCTCGCCCGACGACCCGCGCATCGAAGAGGCCCTGGCGCGGGAGCTCGAGCGCGCGAAGGCTTTCGAGGACCGCTACAAGGGCAAGGTCGCAACCCTCGAGCCGAAGGCCTTCACGCAGATGATGGCGGAGCTCGCGGAGCACGAGGAGGCGGCCGCGCGACCCGAGGTCTACGCGTACCTGCTGCACAGCCAGGACACCCAGGACCACGCGGCGGGACGTCTGCTGGCCCGCGTTCGCGAGGCATCGGCCGAGCGGGGCGCGCACATGGTGTTCTTCACCCTCGAGCTCGCGCAGACCAGCGACGAGCAGGCCGAAAAGCTCTTCGCCGACCCTGACGCCGCGAGGTACAGGCACGCGGTCGAGGAGGCGCGCAAGTTCCGGCCGCACCAGCTCTCGGAGCCCGAGGAGCGCATCCTCACCGACTTCAGCCCCGTCGGAACGCCGTCATGGGTGCGCCTGTTCGAGGAGCTGTGCGCGCGGATCCGCGTCGGTTTCGACGGCCAGCAGATGCCCCTCGACCAGGCACTGAACCTGCTCCGCGAGCCCGACCGCGAGGTCCGGCGCAGCGCGAGCGGCGCCATCACCGAGGCGCTGCGAGGCGATATCCGCACGCGCGGCTACATCTTCAACGTGATCCTGCAGGAAAAGGCGATCGACGATCGCGTCCGTCGATTCCCGAGCTGGATCAGCTCGCGCAACCTGTCCAACGAGACGTCGGACGAGGCGGTGCAGGCGCTGGTCGACGCGGTGACGAGCCGGTACGACGTGTGCGTGCGCTACTACCGGGTCAAGGGCAAGCTGCTCGGCGTCGGCGAGATGCACGAGTGGGACCGCTACGCGCCGATCAACGAAACGACGCGCAACCTCAGCTGGGAGGACGCGAAGGAGCTCGTGCTCGGCTCGTACAACCGGTTCTCTCCACGAGCCGGCAAGCTCGTCCAGCAGTTCTTCGACGACGACTGGATCGACGCTCCGGTCGGACCGGGCAAGCATGGGGGCGCTTACTGCATGCCGGTGACGCCGCATCACCACCCGTACGTGCTCATGAACTTCACCGGCAAGCTGCGCGATGCGCTCACCCTCGCCCACGAGCTGGGCCACGGCCTCCACGACCGCCTGGCCTCGAAGCAGCACGTGTTCGATTACCACCCGCCGCTCACACTGGCTGAAACCGCTTCCGTGTTCGGCGAGGCGTTGACGTTCGACCGGATCATGGCGGAGGAGAAGGACCCACAGATCCGCCTCGCCATGCTGTGCAACCAGTGCGAGGACGCGTTCTCGACCGTGTTCCGGCAGGTTGCGTTCAACCGCTACGAGGACGCGTGCCACACCGCGCGGCGCACGCAGGGCGAGCTCTCGATCGAGCAGCTCGGCGACCTCTTCCAGGAGAAGCTCCAGCCGATGTTCGGCGACGCCCTGGTCCTCAGCGACGACCACAAGGTGTGGTGGAGCTACGTCGGCCACTTCCTGCACACACCCGGCTACGTCTATGCGTACGCGTTCGGCAACCTGCTTGCCCTTTCTGTCTACCACCGCTACCTCGAGGTGGGGCCCTCGTTCGTCGAGCAGTACCTGGACTTCCTCGCGGCCGGCGGATCGACGCGTCCCGACGAGCTCGTCAGGCGCATCGGGATGGACATCACCGACCCCAACTTCTGGGACGCGGGCCTGATGATCCTGGACCGCATGGTGGCCGAGGTCGAACGCCTGGCTGGCTGACGCGCGCCCCCGCACCCAAGCCTTCAGCCTGCGGTCGATAAACTTTGAGGTAGAACCGCAAACAAAGGGCGAATTGCACCTGCGGGTGCAAAGGGAGCGACATGGCCGTCACTGAGAAGACAGTCGCATCGACCGATCTCGATTTCATCCGCGACCTGGGCCAGCAGCTCCGGGTCGACTCCATCCGATGCAGCACCGCCGCCGGGTCGGGCCACCCGACGTCGTCGATGTCCGCCGCCGACCTCATCGCGGTCCTGATCGCCAGGTACCTCCAGTACGACTGGAGCAAACCCAAGGACCCGAACAACGACCACCTGATCTACTCCAAGGGCCACGCCTCGCCGCTGTGCTACGCGATGTTCAAGGCGGTGGGAGCGATCAGCGACCAGGAGCTGATGACCTTCCGCAAGTTCGGCTCCCGCCTGCAAGGGCACCCGACGCCCGCCATCCCATGGGTCGACGTCGCCACCGGGTCCCTCGGCCAGGGGCTGCCCATCGGCGTCGGCGTGGCCATGGCCGGCAAGTACCTCGACAAGCTGCCGTACCACGTCTGGGTGCTGTGCGGGGACTCGGAGCTCGCGGAGGGCTCGATCTGGGAGGCGCTCGACAAAGCGTCGCACTACAAGACCGCCAACCTGACCGCGATCTGGGACGTGAACCGCCTCGGCCAGCGCGGCGAGACGGAGTTTGGCTGGAACCTCGACGCCTACCGGCGTCGCGTCGAGGCGTTCGGCTGCTACCCGATCGTGATCGATGGGCACGACATCGCCGCCATCGACCGCGCTTTCGGCGAGGCGCTCTCCAACACCGACCGGCCGTCGGTCGTGATCGCCAGGACGGTCAAGGGCAAGGGGTTCTCGGAGATCGAGAACAAGGACGGCTGGCACGGCAAGCCGCTGCCGCCGGATATGGCCGAGCGCGCGATCAAAGAGCTCGGCGGCATCCGCAACCTCAAGGTCAAGACGCAGAAGCCGGAACGCAGCGCCGCGCCGAAGCGGGCGGCCGCGTCGGAGCCCGTGTTGCCGGCGTACAAGAAGGACGACAAGGTCGCCACCCGCAAGGCGTACGGCGACGCGCTCCTGGCGCTTGCGTCCCTCCCCGACGTCGTCGCGATGGACGGCGAGGTCTCGAACTCGACGCACTCGGACGAGTTCGCCAAGGCATACCCAGACCGCTTCTTCGAGATCTTCATCGCCGAGCAGCAGCTCGTCGCCACCGCGGTCGGGATGAGCGTGCGCGGCTACAAGCCGTTCGCCTCGACGTTCGCCGCGTTCTTCAGCCGCGCGTACGACTTCATCCGCATGGCCGCGATTTCGCGCGCGAACCTGCGCCTCACCGGCTCGCACGCGGGCGTCGAGATAGGGCAGGACGGGCCGTCCCAGATGGCGCTCGAGGACCTGGCCTCGATGCGCGCGATCGAGGGCTCGACCGTGTTGTACCCGGCGGACCCGAACCAGACCGCGAAGCTGACACGGATCATGGCCGAGACCGACGGCGTCGTCTTCATGCGCACCACGCGCGGCGCGTATCCGACGCTGTACGGCGCCGGCGAGAGCTTCAAGATCGGCGGCTCGAAGGTCGTGCGCCAGAGCGCCAAGGACAAGGTGACCCTGATCGGCGCCGGCGTGACGCTGCACCAGTGCCTCGCCGCGGCGGACGCGCTGGCGGCCAAGAAGATCACCGCTCGAGTCATCGACCTGTACTCGGTCAAGCCCGTCGACGTGCGCACGCTGCGCGAGGCCGCGCGCGTGACCAAGGGCAGGTTCGTCGTCGTCGAGGACCACTACCCCGAGGGAGGGCTGGGCGCGGCGGTGCTGGAGGCGCTCGCCATGGACCCGCCTCTCAAGCTCGCCCATCTCGCGGTCAAGGGCCTGCCGACCTCCGGCAAGTCCGAGGAGCTGATGAACGCGGCCGGCATCTCCAGCCGGCACATAGTCGCCGCCGCGACCAAGCTGGTGCAGGCGAAGTGAGCGCGGTCGCGACCCCTTCCAAGCACAATCCCATCAAAGAGCTGCGCGACATCGGCCAGTCGCTGTGGCTGGACAACATCCGCCGTCAGCTCGTCACGTCGGGCGAGCTCGCCCGCCTGCGCGACGAGGGGCTGACCGGCGTGACCTCGAACCCGACGATCTTCGAGAAGGCCGTCAGCGGCTCGACC
>CBJLKR010000195.1:0-4818 GCA_966423695.1 uncultured bacterium
TCGCCGGTCGCGCCCGCGACCTGGCGCGCAAAGAGCTCGTTGATTGGCGTTCCGCTGAGCACCTGCGCAGCGACCGCCGAACCGGCGGAGGTCCCGACGACCACGTCCGCGTCGGCAAGCTCGACTCCGGCATCGGCGAGTCCGGCGATCATGCCGAGCTCCCAGGCGATGCCTGTGATGCCGCCGCCTCCAAGCACAAGGGCTTTGCCGCCGGCCATGCGCAGCCAAGATGTCACGTTTGCAAGGTCCGCGCCCTAGCCCTTCAACTTCACCGTCGCGGTCGTCCCCCGCCCGGGCGCGCCGTCGACGCTGATCTCGCCTCCGTGCGCGCGCACGATATCGTGCGCGATCGCCAGGCCCAGGCCACTTCCGGTCGAATTCGGCCCCTTGGCGAAGCGCTCGAACACATGAGGCAGCACGTCGGGCGGGATGCCCTCCCCGGTGTCGGTCACGGTGATCGTCGCCGGCGCCGACACTGCGACCTTCACGGAGCTGCCCGCAGGCGTGTGGCGTAGCGAGTTCGAGAGTAGGTTTGCGATCACCTGCCGGAGTCGCGCCGGGTCGACATCCGCCGGTGGAAGGTTGTCGGGAACGTCGGCACTCAGGACCACGCCCTTGACGTCGGCCTGGGCGCGAAACGATTCCACGGTGTCGTGGACGAGTGCGCCGAGGTCTGTCGGCTCCCTGTGCAGGACGAGGTTCCCCGCGTCGGTGAGGACCAGCGTCCGGAGATCCTCGACCAGGCGGTCGAGCGCGGCGGTCGCGTCCAGGATCGGCGCGAGGTGCGCCGCGTCGGCGGGGTACACACCGTCCGCGATGGCCTCGGCCTGGCCGCGGATCACGGACAGCGGCGTCCGCAGCTCGTGGGTCACGTCCGCGAGGAACGAACGCCGCTGCTCATCGATCGTCTTCAGGCGCGCCGACATCGAATTGAACGCGTGCGCCACTGACCTGATGTCCGGCGAGCCCCACTCCGGCACCTGGGCCGAATAGTCGCCCGACTCGATCCGTCGGGCCCCCTCGATGAGGTTGTTCATCGGCCGCGAGATCCGTCGCATGCCGCTGAAGGCGAGGGCGAGAAACAGAAGGACCAGCAGGCCCAGCGGCAGCACGAAGAAGGGATGCAGGCCCGGCCCACGCCCGCCGAACAGCGCGCCTGCCAGCGCGCCCGAGACCAGCGCGAACAAGAAGATCGCGAGGAACAGGCAGCCGATGAGCCGGAAGAAGGGCGCGACGCCGTATGGCCGGTGTCTGCGGCGAGGCGGGAAGGGCTCGCCTTCCGGCCACCACGACGGCCGCTGCGCCGCGAACGGAAACTGCCCCGCGTCCCAGCCGCGCCAGCGACCCGGGCCGCCGCCCGCCCTCATCGGCTCGCGGTCGTCTCGGACTCGGCGAAGCGGTAACCGACGCCGAAGACGGTGTCGATGTAGCGGGCGCCGATCTTGCGGCGGATGTTCTTGATGTGCGCGTCGATCGCGCGCTCGTAAGACTCGAGCGCGACGCCGCGCAGCACGTCGAGCAGCTGCGAGCGCGTGAACACGCGACCCGGCTGGCGCGCCATCGCGGCGACGAGCTGAAACTCGCTCTTCGTCAGGTCGACGCGGCGGCCCGCGATCCGCGCGTCCATGCGCGGCACGTCCAGCTCGACGTCCGCGCCCACGCGAATGACGTCCGAAGGCGAGCTCGACTCCGAAGCGCGACGCAGAACGGCGCGCACGCGCGCGACCAGCTCCTTGGGAGAGAACGGCTTGGTGATGTAGTCGTCCGCGCCGAGCTCGAGTCCGACGAGCTTGTCCGACTCCTCGGTGCGCGCGGTCAGCATGATTATCGGGACCTCGCCTTCGCGGCGCAGCGAGCGGGCGACGTCGAGGCCGTCTAGACCCGGTAGACCGAGATCCAGGACGACGAGGTCCGGCCTCCCGGTCCGCGCCGTGCGCAGGGCCGCCTGGCCGTCACGCGCGGTGAGCACGGTGAACCCACCGTGCTCGAGATAGTCGCGGACGAGCTGCACGATGCGCGGCTCGTCCTCCACAACAAGGATGGTCGCCACGGCGACCATCCTAGGTGGCGGCATCACGCCCTAGACCGACCGCGTGTCGGAGGGGGGAGGGGGAGGAGGAGGCGTGGTGCCTGAGCTCGACGGGGACGTTCCCTCGTGCTGGCGGCGGTGCCAGTCCTGGGCGCGCTCCTCGAACGAGTGCGGGCCGCCGTAGCCCCAGCCGCGGCCGTATCCCCACATCCGGCGTCCGGCGAAGCCCCAGAACGCGAGGCGGAACAGCCAGAAGATGCCGAACAGGATGAACAGGAACCACAGGATGCCGAAGCCGGCGAAGAACGGGTGGAAGCCGTATCCGTAGTAGTACGGGGCCGGCGCCGAGGTACCGGCCGGCAGGTGCGTGTTCACACCATCCGACCAGCCGATGTTGTAGGCGATGACGCCCACGACGACCAGAACGACCAGGGTCACGAGGGCCCCGAGAAAGCCAAAACCGCGTCGCATCGAGATTCGCTCCTTTGTGTGAATGAGGTCGGTTGTCTGCACACCTCATCCTTCCCTCGAGTTGTGAGGGAGTTGTGAACGCGGCGCGAGGACTTCTAGAACCCGCGTTCGAGGTCGACGAGCTCGGCGCTGCGCCGCCACAACGCAGCCTGCCTGTCCTCGTCGAGGGTCGCGCGTGGCGGGTCGATGCGGTGCGTGCCCTTGAAGAACCAGCCCGTCGTGCCGGCGAACACCGGCGAAAGGGCGAGCTCTGCGAGGTCTTGCCCCACGCGGTCGGGCTTGCGCGCGAGCAGGCGCGTCGCCAGGCGCAGCGGGCCAGGCGACTCGCGCATCAGCTCGGAGCGCACGATCCCCGGATGGAAGGCGTTCGCCCGCACGTCCCACCGCTTGGCGCGCCGCGCGAGCTCGAAGGTGAACATGAGGTTTGCGGCCTTGGTCGCGCCGAACGTGTGGAATGCGTTGAACCGGTCGCGGTCGAGCAGCCGCGCAATGTCCACGCGCGTGGTCGACGGTGCCGCGACCGTGATCACGCGGCCTCCGCCGCTGAGGCGGTCGCGCAGCAGGTTGGTCAGCAGGAAAGGTCCGAGGTGGTTGACCGCGAGCATCGTCTCGATGCCGTCGACCGTCTTCACGTAGCGCGACGTGTAGACGGCCGCGATGTTCAGCAGCGCGTCGATGTGGCCGCCGCGGCTCAGCTCCAGCGCCGCCGCGCGCACGGACGCAAACGCCGCAAGGTCGAAGGCCGGTCGCGAGAGCACCACGACCTGCGCCCGCCGTTCCCGCAGCGCCGCGACCGCGGCCGAACCGATCGCGCCGGTTGCACCGGTGACGACGACGGTGGGCATGATCTAGGCGTGATCGTAAGCGCGCACGCCGGATACCCACGGTGGGTGGACGCCGGCGCCGACTTCATCGAGATCGACATCCGGCGCGACCACCGCAACAAGATCGTGCTCGCGCACGACGAGGTGAAATGGTGGAAGCGCTACGTCACGTTCGACGAGCTTCTGCAAAGGGTCGACGCCGGCATCGGCCTGCACCTCGACCTGAAGGAGGCGGGCTTCGAGCTCGAGCTGGTGCACAAGGCGCTGGCGCGCCGGCCGCCGGAGAAGGTGGTCGTCACACCGGACTTCGAGAGCTCGGCGAAGACGATCAAGAAGGCGTTTGCTCGGGTCCGCGTCAGCCCCATCGACCTGGTGACGCTCGATCAGCGCTACGCGACCGAAGAGGCGCTGGCGAAGGCGACCAAGCCCTTGTGGGTGTGGACGGTCGACGATCCGACACGGATGGAATGGCTGATGGCGCACGGCGTCGAGTGCGTCGTCACGAACCGGCCGGACCTCGCCCTGGAGATCAGGTCGGCCAGAGCGTGATGTCCTGCTCGCAGCAGAAGGTGCCCAGGTCGGGCGTCCAGTGGAGGATGAACGGCGGGGTCGAGTTCGAGACCCGGAAGCAGATATCCAGCGGACCGAACATCGCGCCGCCGCTGAACTCATGGCGCGCGAACGACTTGCATCCGGTCGCGTCGCCGATCGGAATCGAAGACCGCCGGCCCTGGTCGATGAGCTGAAGGTCCTCCGGCGCGGCGTGGGTGGCGGCCGAGGAGTTCTGGAACCTCACCGTCATGCGCACGATGTCGTCCTGCACGCGCACGTTCGAGATCCAGATGACGTAGCCGTTGAGGTTCGCGCACGGGCCAGGGCTGCAGTTGTCAGGCTTCAGGTCGCTGTTGGGCTGAGTCGCCAGCGGAGCCTTCAGCGCCATGTATGCGCCTCCCGCGACCAGCGCGGCGACGAGCAGGCCGGCGACGACGCCGATGGCGGTGAGCAGGCGGCGGGCCATCTGTTCTCGCCGCGACAGCCTACAAGACTGCGCGCCCGCTGCAACCGGGCTCGACCGGCCCGGCAATTCGCGGCCTTTATACAATTGCGGCGCCATGAGGGGATGCGGTGTTCAGCCTGCTGGTTCGCGGCTTCGTCCTGGGCTTCGCCGTCGCCGCGTCGCCGGGCCCGATCTTCTTCCTGTGCATTAGGCGCACCCTCACCCAGGGCCGGGCGACCGGCCTGCTCTCGGGCTTCGGCGTCGCCACCGCCGACGCCTTCTACGCGGCCCTCGCGACTTTCGGCGTCGCCGCGCTCACGGCCGCGTTCGCGGCCGGCCGGCGGCCGCTGGCGGTGATCGGGGGCTTGATCCTGGTGGGCCTCGGTGCCCGGATCCTGCTCGAGCGCACGCGCTCCGCCCAGCCCGCGGGCGCCCCGACCGGCCGTGGGCTGGCCTGGGCGTACGCGTCGACGCTGGGGCTGACGGTCACCAATCCC
>CBJLKR010000196.1:0-4796 GCA_966423695.1 uncultured bacterium
GGCTCGCGATGTTCTCGGCCACGAGCTGCGCGTCGAGCTCCGGCTGCTTGATCTCCTGGATGGAGATGCGCACGCGGTTGCCGAAGCGCTTCTCGAGGTCCTCGCGGAGCTGGTCGACGCTGGATCCGCCCTTGCCGATGACGATGCCGGGCTTGGCGGTGTGGATGGTCACCGTCAGCTGCGCGTTCGAGCTGCGCTCGGTCTCGATCTTGGCGATGCCGGCGTTGCGCAGCCGCCCGAGGATGATGCGGCGCATCTCGAGGTCCTCGTGCAGCATGTTGGTGTAGTCCTTCGGGTTGGCGAACCAGTTCGCCTCCCAAGGACGGAAGACACCAAGACGGAACGCGTTCGGGTGGACCTTATGTCCCAATTAGCTTCTAGCTCCTGTGCGTGTTTCGGCGGGCTGGTCCTCGACCACCGCGGTGATGTGGCACGTGCGGTGGAAGTACTCGTGCGCCATGCTGCGGCTGACCGGCCGGCGGCGCCGGAAGGTCGGTCCCTCGTCGATGAGCAGCTGCTTGAGCACGAGGTCGTCGCGGTTCAGGTTGAAGTTGTGCTCGGCGTTGGCGGCGGCCGACTTGATCGCCTTGGCGACGTCCTTGGCGGCATGCTTGGGCGAGAACTCGAGGTACGCGAGCGCTTCAGCGACCTTCATCCCCTTTACGGAGTCGGCCACCAGCCTTGCCTTGCGAGGCGTTCGGCGCACGAATTTCTGAACTGCTGAAACTTCCATCGTTGCCAACTACTTGACCGTCGTCGTCTTTTCGGTGTGGGTGCCATGACCGCGGAAGTGGCGCGTCGGCGCGAACTCTCCCAGGCGGTGGCCGACCATGTTCTCGCTGATGAAAACGGGCACGTGCTTACGTCCGTCGTGGACCGCGATGGTGTGCCCGACCATATCGGGGTAGATCACGGACGCGCGCGCCCAGGTGCGGATGACCTTCTTGTCACGGGTCTGGTTCATCTTGTCGACCTTCTCGCGAAGGCTCTGGCTGATGAACGGCCCTTTTTTCGTCGACCTGCTCACTTACTTCTTGCGTCCTTTCTTCTCGCGCCGGCGGATGATCAGCTTGCTGCTCGCCTTGTTCGGCTTGCGCGTGCGGTAGCCGAGGGCGGGCTTGCCCCATGGCGTCTTGGGGTTGCCTCCGGGTCCCGTCTTGCCCTCACCACCACCATGCGGGTGGTCGCGAGGGTTCATGGTCGAGCCGCGTACCTCTGGGCGCTGGCCCAGCCAGCGGCTGCGCCCGGCCTTGCCGCCGGACTCGTTCTCGTGCTCGATGTTACCGACCTGGCCGATGGTGGCCTGGCAGCGGATGTGGATGCGCCGCAGCTCTCCGCTGGGCATGCGGATGACGGCGTAGTCACCTTCCTTGGCGAGGAGCTGAGCGCTGGCGCCCGCGCTGCGCACGAGCTGGCCGCCGCGCCCGAGCGTCAGCTCGATGTTGTGGACGGTCGAACCGACCGGGATCCTCTCCAGCGGCAGCGCGTTTCCGATCCTGACGGCCGCGTCCGGGCCCGCCTCGATCGGGTCGCCGACCTTCAGGCCGAGGGGGGCGAGGATGTACCGCTTCTCGCCGTCCTTGTAGTGGACGAGCGCGATGCGGGCGCTGCGGTTGGGGTCGTACTCGATGGTCGCGACCTTGCCGGCGATCCCGACCTTGTCGCGCTTGAAGTCGATCTTGCGGTACAGCTTGCGATAGCCGCCGCCCTGGTGCCGGGTCGTGATCCGGCCCTGGTTGTTGCGGCCTGCGTGCGTGGGCAGCGACTCGAGGAGCGTCTTCTCCGGCCGGTCGGCCGTGATGTCGTCGAATCCGGAGATCGACATGAAGCGCCGTCCGGGGCTGGTGGGCTTGAACTTTCTGATGGGCATCGCTCTAGACGCTCCCGAAGAGGCCTTCGATCTTCTGCCCCTCCCCCAACCTGACGATGGCCTTCTTCCAGTCCGTCGTCTTGCCGATCTTGCTCGAGCCGATGCGGCGGTAGGCGCGGCGCTTCTTGTCGCGCATGTTCCCGGTGTTGGTCTACTTGCCCTTGATGTTCTGGGACTCGTACTGCTCTTCGAGTGCCTTTTTGATCTCGGTCTTGGACGCGCCGGCGTCGACCTTGAAGGTGTAGCGACCCTGCGTGTAGAGCAGGTAGGTCCGCTCGGTGATGAGCGGGCCGATCACGATCTCGCTCGCTGCCTTGGTCGCCATCAGGCGGTCTCCCCGTGTTCATGTTCTTCGTCTTCGGCGTGCTCATGGCCTCGCGGGGCGAAGTTCTCTTCGATGAGCTCGATGGTGTCCTTCGCCAGCAGCAGGTACGTGTGCGTGAACAGGTCGCGGATGTTCAGGTTTCGTGCCAGCACGATCTTGGCGTGGCCGAGGTTGGCGAAAGACCGGCTGACGGTGTAGTTCGGCGCCGGCAGGACGACCAGGGTCGTGCTGTCGAACCCGATCGCGTCCATGAGCTCCGCGGCCTGGCCGGTCTTCGGCTCGTCGAAGACGAAGCTCTCGATGACCCTTATCTGACCGTCCAGCGCCTTCTGGCTGAGCGCGCTGCGCAGCGCGAGACGGCGCATCTGGCGGGGCATCTTCTGCGCGTAGTCGCGCGGCTTGGGCCCGAAGACCTTGGCGCCGCCCTTCATGCTCGGCTCGCGCGTGCTGCCGTGCCGCGCCCGGCCCGTGCCCTTCTGGCGGTACGGCTTGGCGCCGCCACCGCGCACGTCCTTGCGGGTCTTGGTGCTTGCCGTCCCCTGGCGGGCGTTGGCCAGCTGGCGGACGTAGGCCTGGTGCATCACCGGCACGTTCGGCTTCTCCTCGAAGATCGCGCTCGGCAGCTCCACGTCGCCGTTGCGCTCGCCGAGGGCGTCGAAGAAGGGCGCTTGGACAGGCATCGCGCTAGACCTTCCTCGGGTTCGGGCCCTTGCCGGCCGGACCCTTGGGCTTCTGCTTCTTGGTCGACGTGCGTACGAGGACGACGGCTCCGCGAGCGCCAGGCACGCCGCCCTTGACCATGAGCAGGTTCCGCTCGGCGTCGACCTTGACGACCTTGTAGGCCCGAGCGGTCACGCGCTCGTTGCCCATCTGGCCCGCCATGCGCACGCCCTTGAACACGCGGGCGGCGTCCGTCGCCCCGATGGCGCCGGGCTGCCTGACGTTCATGGAGCCGTGGGACTCCGGGCCGCGGCTGAACTTGTGGCGCTTGATCAGGCCCTGGAAGCCCTTGCCCTTGCTGGTGGCGGTCACGTCGACGATCTCACCGGCCTTGAAGACCTCCGCCTTCAGCTCCTGCCCCTGCTCCACGGCGTCGTGGTCGCGGACCTCGACGATATGGCGGTGGGCGTCGAAGCCGGCCTTCTTGAACTCGCCGCGCCGGGCGGAGTTGACCCTGGCCTCCTTGATCGGGACGTAGGCGATGCGGGCGGCGCTGTAGCCGTCCTTCTCCTTGGTCCGCAGATCGAGGACCTTGACCGGCCCGGCCTCGAGCACGGTGACGGCCGTGACGGTGCCGTCCGGGTTGAACAGCTGCGTCATGCCGAGCTTCCTGGCGAGGAGTCCCTTCATCTCAGCTCTTGATCTCGATGCTCACGCCCGCCGGCAGGCTGAGCCGCATGAGCGCGTCGACGACGCGCGGGTTGGGATCCAGGATGTCGACGATGCGCTTGTGGGTACGCATCTCGAACTGCTCGCGCGAATCCTTGTCGATGAACGGGCTGCGGTTGACGGTGTACTTCGAAATCTCGGTCGGGAGCGGGATCGGGCCGGCAGTGCGCGCGTTCGTACGGCGGGCGGTGTCGACGATCTTGTCCGCCGCCTGGTCGAGGACCCGATGGTCGTAGGCCTTCAGCCTGATCCGGATCTTCTGCGCCACTGCCTTTGCCTTTTCCCTCTTCCTTATCTATGAGTTGGTTACTTGATGACCTCGGTCACCACGCCCGAGCCCACGGTCTTGCCGCCCTCGCGGATGGCGAACCGCAGCCCCTGCTCGATGGCGATCGGCTCGCCGAGCGTGATGTCCATGACGATGTTGTCGCCGGGCATCGTCATCTCGACGCCCTCGGGCAGCTTCACCTCGCCGGTCACGTCCGTTGTCCGCATGTAGAACTGCGGGCGATAACCGCTGAGGAAGGGCGTGTGCCGGCCGCCCTCTTCCTTGGTCAGGACGTAGACCTGGGCCTTGAAGGTGGTGTGAGGCGTGATGCTACCGGGCTTGGCGAGCACCTGGCCGCGGACGACGTCCTCACGCTTGATGCCGCGAAGGAGCGTGCCCACGTTGTCGCCCGCCTGGCATTCGTCCATGTCCTTGTGGAACATCTCGATGCCGGTCACGACCGTCTTCGACGACTGCGGCTTGATGCCGACGATCTCAATCTCTTCGTTCTTCTTGAGCTTGCCGCGCTCCACGCGACCGGTGGTCACCGTGCCGCGACCTTCGATCGTGAACACGTCCTCGATCGGCATGAGGAACGGCTTGTCCGCCGGCCGCTCCGGCTCGGGGATGTACGTGTCCACGGCGTTCATGAGGTCCCAGATCTTCGGCGTCCACTCGGGGTCGCCTTCGAGAGCCTTGAGCGCCGACAGGCGCACGATCGGGATATCGTCGCCGGGGAACTCGTACTTGTTCAGCAGCTCGCGGAGGTCGAGTTCGACCAGCTCGAGAAACTCCTTGTCGTCGACCATATCGCACTTGTTCAGCGCGACGACAAGGTACGGGACGTTGACCTGGCGCGCGAGGATGATGTGCTCGCGCGTCTGCGGCATCGCGCCGTCGTTCGCGGCCACGACGAGGATGGCGCCGTCCATTTGAGCGGCACC
>CBJLKR010000197.1:0-4640 GCA_966423695.1 uncultured bacterium
TTTGGCGATGCAGGCGGGGGCCCCCGCGCTCGCGATCGCTGTGGGGTCGGCGATCCCGGTGGCCTAGCTCACAATCCGCGCGTTGATGAAGGTCAGAGACGATCCTCGCCACCCCGACCCGGCTTTCGCCGCGCTGTACGCCGCGCTCCCCGACGCCGAGGACCTGTGGCCCTGGCTCGATTGGTGCGCCGCCGCCAGACCGCCCGTGCTCTACCTGGGCGTGGGAGCCGGGCGGCTCGCGGTGCCGCTGCACCGCGCAGGCGTCGAGATCGGCGGCGTTGACGCGCATCCCGGGATGCTGGCCCACCTGCGCCGCCGCGTCCCGGCCATGCAGACACACCAGGCGCTGATCGAAACGATGCGGCTGAGGCGGCGCTTCGACCTGGTCATCGGGCCGTCGAGCATCCTCTCGAGCGACGCCAACCTTGCCGCCGCCTCGCGCCATCTCCGCGCCGGAGGCAGGGTCGGGATGGAGCTCATGAACCCGCTCTGGCTGCGCACCACCTCGCACCGCGGAGTACGCCTCAAGACGGGGCGCGTCATGGAGGTCGACTACATGCTGCCGGACGGCTCGAAGGTCGTGCAGCTGGTCGAGGGCTGGCGGCCCGGCCCGTCGCCGCGCGGCGCCAGGCGGCGGCTCCGGCGGTTCGGGCTCGAGGTCCTGTGGCTCGGCGGACGCCCAGGCGCGTCGCTCGAAGCCAGCCCGACCTATTTCGTGCTCGCAGGCCGTTCTCAGCTTCCTTCGAGGAAGATGTGAGACGTTGAGAGCACCGGCAAGCAAGGCGCTCAAAAAGCGCCCCGCGAGGGATTCGAACCCCCGACCCTCTGCTTAGAAGGCAGATGCTCTATCCACTGAGCTAGCGGGGCGGAGCGGCTATTCGGGAGAATACCCGCAAGGGGGTGGCGGCCAACATGAGCGCGAACCTGGTTCGCCTGCGCGAGATCCTCGGCGAGGTCACCGACCTGACGCGCGCGGCGATGCTGCTCGAGTGGGACCAGGAGACGTACATGCCGCCCGGCGGCGTGGAGGGACGCGCGGAGCAGATGTCGACGCTCCTGCGCCTATCCCACGTCGCCTTCACGACCGACGAGGTCGGCAAGCTGCTCGACGAGCTCGAATCGGAGCTGCAGCACGCGGACTTCGACTCGGACGAGGCCAGCATCGTGCGCGTCACCCGCCGCGACTACGAGCAGGCGCGGAAGCTGCCGCCCGAGCTCATCGCCGAGATCGCGCGCGCCGGAGCGACGACCCAGCCGGTCTGGAGGAAGGCTCGTGAAGAGGCCGACTGGAAGCAGTTCGCGCCCCACTTCGAGAAGATCGTCGACCTGAACAAGCGCGTCGCCGACGCGCTCTGTTACGCGGACCGCCCGTACGACGCGTTGATCGACCGCACCGAGCCCGGCATGACGACCGAGTACCTGACGAGACTCTTCGCCCAGCTCAAAGACGCGATCGTGCCGCTCGTCGCGGACATCGCGCGACACAAAGACGCGATCGACGACAGCGTGCTGTACCGCGGCTTCGACCCCGACCTGCAGCTCGCGTACGCCGTCGACGTCGTGAAGCGCCTGGGGTACGACCTCGAACGCGGCCGGCAAGACCTTTCGACCCACCCCTTCTCGACCGGCATCGACCCGGGCGACGTGCGCATCACCACGCGGGTCTCGCGCGGATTCTTCAACGAGTGCCTGTTCGGTTCGATCCATGAGTCCGGACACGCCATGTACAACCAGGGGATGGGCAAGGCGATCGACCGCACGCCGTTGTGGGACGGCGCCTCGCCCGGCATCCACGAGTCGCAGTCGCGGCTGTGGGAGAACCTCGTCGGCCGCGGCCGGCCCTTCTGGCGCCACTTCTACCCCAGCCTGAAGGCGGTGTTTCCCGAACCGCTGCAGGGCGTCGACGAGGAGACGTTCTATCGCGCCGTCAACAGATCGCAGCCTTCGTTCATTCGCGTCGAGGCCGACGAGGTGACGTACAACCTGCACATCCTCCTGCGCTTCGAGCTCGAGAATGAGCTGCTCGAGGGCAAGCTCAAGGTCAAAGACGTGCCGGACGCTTGGAACGCGCGCTTCGAGGAGTACCTGGGGCTCAACGTCCCGAACGACCGCGAAGGCGCGCTCCAGGACATCCACTGGTCGTTCGTGAGCTTCGGCATCTTCCCGGGCTACACGATCGGCAACCTGGCCAGCGCCCAGCTGATGGAGCAGGTCCGCAAAGAGAGCCCCGACCTGGACGCCGAGTTCGGGCGCGGCGAGTTCGGGGGTCTGCTGGGCTGGCTGCGGACGAACGTCCACCGCCACGGCCGCAAGTTCACACCGAACGAGCTCCTGGAGCGGGCGACCGGGAAGCCGCTTACCCCCGAGCCGTGGATCGCCTACGTGCGCGAGAAGTTCGGCGCCCTGTACGGCCTGCACGCCGCCCGGCGCTAACCCTTCTTGTAGGGGTAGTCGCCCGCCCGGGCGAGCATGCCGGGCAAGGCCTTGCCCAGCTGCGACCCAAGCCACTGCGAGGTCGCGATGAGGGCGTCCAGGTCGATCCCCGTCTCCACCCCCATGCCGCGCAGCAGATAGATCAGGTCCTCGGTCGCGATGTTGCCCGTGGCGTTGGGCGCGAACGGGCATCCCCCAGCGCCACCGACCGACGCGTCGAGGGCGACGGCGCCCTCCTCGAGCGCAGCGACCGCGTTCGCGTAGCCGGTGTTGCGCGTGTTGTGGAAGTGCGCGCCGACCGTGGCGCCCAGCGCCCGCGCCTCGCGCACGAGCGCGCGCACCTGCGGCGGCACGGCGACACCGATCGTGTCCGCGAGGCAAACCTCGTCGGGCGGCACCTTCATCAGGTGCTCGACGATGCTCAGCACACGCTCCGGCGCGACCGGGCCCTCGAACGGGCAGCCGAACGCGACGCTGATCGTGACCGTGACGGGGACGCGGTCCGCGCGTGCCTGGGCGACCAGCGCGAGCGCGGTCTTCAGGCCGTCGGCGGTCGTCGCGTTCTGGTTGCGCCGGCCGAACTCGTCCGTCGCCGAGAACGCGTAGTGCACCTCGTCGCCGCCGGCGGCGACGGCGCGCTCGTAGCCCTTTTGGTTCAGCACGAGCCCCGCGTACGTGACGCCCGGCTTGCGGTGCAAAGCCGACATCACCTCCTCGGCGCCCGCCATCTGGGGCACTAGCTTCGGGTTGACGAAGCTCGCCGCCTCCATGCGCCGCACGCCTGCCGCCGCCAGCCGGTCGCACAGCTCCGCCCGCACGGAGGGGGCTAGCGTCTTGGCCTCGTTCTGCAGGCCGTCGCGCGGACCGACGTCGCAGACGATCACATAGATAAGGTAGAGGCCTAGCGGACCAGGTCGTCCATCGGGTTCGCCTGCGCCGCCTGCCCAAGCCGCTTCACGCCGAGCAGGTCCTCGACCGTCGCCAGCAGCGAGTAGTGCGTGTACGCGTGCTGGCTCGTCCGGTGGCCGACGCCGTGCGCGACCACGAGGCTCAGGACGTGGTTGTCCGCGCTGTCGTCGTCCTCGTCCCAGGTGATGAACAGCACGCCGCCCGACTTCCACGCCGCCGAGGCCGTGATCGCGTCGACCTGCTGGTGCAGCCATTGATCGCCGACCGCGACGGCGCAGTCGTGCGTGTCGTGGCAGCGGTCCGGCGTGATCCAGGAGAACATCGGCGTGTTCCGGGCGAGGTCGGAGGCGAAGCGGTCGAAGGGCACCACGTTGGACGGGCAGGCGCCGCCGTAGAAGGCGAACGGGTTGTGTCCCGGGTCATACGGCACCGGGCTGTCCAGGCAGCCGGCGCCGGTCAGGCCCTCCATGTACGCCCGCCACGTGATCCCCGCGTCGCTCAGCTCGGTGCCCAGGTCGTGCCGGGGAAGGACGCGGTAGCTGTCGTCCGTCACACCCCAGGTCGAGCCTGAGCTCAGGGCGAGATAGTTCGGCACGCTCGGGTGCGAGACGGCGTGGTAGTTGGCCGCGAGGCCGTACCGCGCGGCGAGCGAGGAGATGAAGGACCCGCCGAGCGCCTGCTGCGCCGAGTGGTTCTCCATGACGATGAGAAAGACGTGCGGCCGGGCTTGTGGTGCAGGCGCCGGCGTGAACCGTTGCGTGCAGCCGGCAAGGACGACGAGCAGCACCAGCAATGCACCCCGCGCCACGGGCACGAGGTTACGAGATGGGTGTCAGGCGGACGACCGGGATGTGGCGATCGGTGACCTTGCGGTAGCCGCCGTACCGCGGTGACGCCGCCACGACGCTGGCGTAAGCCGCCTCGTATGCGTCGCCGGCGAGCTCCTCGGGCCTTACGTGCATCTTCCTGCTGCCGACCTCGAGCCAGACCTTGTCCGGGTTCTTGCACAGGTTGATGAACCAGCCCGGGTGGGTTGCCGCGCCGCCCTTGGAAGCGATGACGAGCCAGCCGCCGGCGCCGTCCTCGAGACCGCCGAGCAGGCTCGAGCGCTCCCGGCCGGTCCTGGCGCCGGTGGTGGTCAGCAGGACGAGAGGCAACCCGTTCATCTGCGGCGGCTCGGCCGTGGCGTTCTTGCGATAGCGGGAGGTCATGCCGCCGGCAAGCGGGCTCAGCAGCTTGAACAGGATCTCCGTCCAGCGGCGCCCCCGGGTTCCTCGGGGCGGGATCGGGAGCTGCTG
>CBJLKR010000198.1:0-4637 GCA_966423695.1 uncultured bacterium
TCGACCACCTAACTAGGACTCCATGCGCCTGCCCGTCTCCCCGCTCCCTCCCCCCCGCCCCCCCTTCCCCCCCCCCCCCCAAGCCACCAGGTCCGTCAGGAGGTCGACGAAAGCCCGCGCGTTGCGGTCCAGGGCGCGGCCCGAGACGACGAACGACTGGAGGTAGTCCTCGCTCCTCGCGAGCGACTGCACCTGTGCGGCGGCGCCGATGCCGCCCGTCGTCGCCGCGATCCTGCTTGCGACCTCGGCGTAGTCGAGCCCCGCCGCGCCGCTCTGCGTCAGGGCGCGACCGAGCAGCGGCAGCAGGTTCTTGTGCTCGTCGTCGAGGCGCGAGAAGTCGGCGCGGAGGTCGAGGTAGGTGATCCCGTTGGTGGGCTGCGGGTAGAACTCGACGGTCGCGCCGGCGACGGCGATGTTGCGGTGCGGGACGTCTTCGAAGCGCATCGGAATGTCGCTGAGCTCCAGCGTCGGGAGCACCGATACGTCCTGGTTCGCCTCCTGCTCCGCTTTGAGCCGCAGCGCGTCGGCGACGATGCGCGCCCTGTCGGTCTCGCCGAGAGTGGCCTCGATCGCGCCGACGCGCTCGAGCTCGTCGCCGCGCTGGCGCTCCTCGAGGTCTGGGTCGGGGACGACGGTGAGCAGCGCCCGGTGCGGGTTGTCGAGCAGCTCGGCGCGGATCAGGTTCTCGAAGAACCTGCCTTCACGGCGCGCCGACTGCAGGCGTTCGAGGTCGGAATCGAAGTTCAGGGCGCTGAACGGGTCGCCGCCGTACGCGTACGCGGGCATGATCGCGAACAGCAGGCGCAGCGCGTAAGGGAATCCCGCGTTCGAGCGTTCGCGCTTGGCGAACTCCAGGTGATGGATCGCGGCGTCGACCTGGCCTCCGTCGACGCCGTGGTCGGCCACGCGCTCGAGCGTGTCGAGCACGACCTTCTCCACCTGCTCGGCGTCTTCGGCCCGGATCCCCTTCAGCCCCGCGCCGAAGACGGCCTCCTTGTAGTCCTCGTGCAGGCCCGTGCCGTCGGCCAGGGCGGAGCCGATGCCGGAATCGATCAAAGCCTTGCGCAGAGGTGAGCCTGCGTTGGACAGGAGCACCTCGCTGAGCACGTTCATGGCAAGGGCGCGGAACGAGTCGGCGCTGGGGACCGTCACCCATGCGGTGAGCGCCTGCGCCTGCTTCGACGCGTCCTCGCCCTTCGCGAACGGGTACGCCTCGACCGCACGCACTGGGCTGCGCCGGCGACGGACGTCCGGGATCGCGGCGTCGACGTCGGCACGCTCGAACTTCGCGAGCGCCGCGGCCTCGATCATCTCCAGCGTCTCCTCGAGCGGCAGGTTGCCGTACGTGTAGAAGCGAGCGTTGCTCGGGTGGTAGTGACGCGCGTGGAAGTCGCGCAGGTGCTCCCACGTGAGGTTTGGGATCTCGCGTGGATCGCCACCGGACTCGTGGGCGTATGTCGTGCCGGCGAACAGCGTGGTGCCGATCGCCCGCTGCATCGCCGCGCCCGGCGTAGCCAGCGCGCCCTTCATCTCGTTGAAGACCACACCCTTCCAGCGCAGGCCGCTCTTCGGGTCGGCCGGGTCTTCGAACTCCAGGCGGATGCCCTCCTGCAGGAACGCGTCCCTCTCCAGCCGGGGGAAGAACGTGGCGTCGAGGTAGACGTCGAGCAGGTTGCGGTAGTCCTTGGCGTTCCGCGTGCTGAACGGGTAGACGGTCCGATCGGCGCTGGTGAACGCGTTCATGAACGTGGCCAGGGAGCGCCGGGTCATGCTGAAGAACGGGTCCCGGACCGGAAAGCGGCGAGAGCCGGCGAGCACGACGTGCTCGAGGATGTGGGCGACGCCGGTGGAGTCCATCGGCGTGGTCGCGAAGCTCACGGCGAAGCCGTTGTTGTCGTCCGCGCACTCGATGTGCACGTGCCGCGCACCGGTCTTCCGGTGCTCGAGCTCGACATAAGCGCCGTCGAGCCGCTCGAGGGGCTCTCGGCGGGTGATCGTGAAGCCGCCGATCGTGCCCTCAGTGGTCGACGCCATGTGAACTTCTGAGTCTAGAGGGCGCTCTACGATTGCATTCGTGTTCAGCGACGCGGAGCTCGACTTCCTGCGCTCGCAGCGCCTCGCCCGCCTCGCGACCGTCGGGCCGTCGGGATGGCCGCACGTCGCGCCCGTGATGTACGCGATGAACGACGATGGATCGCTCGACTTCGACGTCGACGGCGTGAAGCTGCGCAACCTCACCGCGGAGCCACGCGCGGCGATGGTCGTCGACGCGATGGGACCGAAGCGCGGGATAGCGATGCAGGGCCGCGTCGAGCTGCTGGCGCCCGAGCGGGCGCGGCTCGTGCCGGTGCGCAAGTTCGCCTGGGGGCTTTGAGGGGAGCCTCAGCCGGGCTTGTCGCGGCTTGCCTGTTGCTCGCCGCGTGCGACGCGCAGCCGCGGCTCGCCTCATCGCCGACACCTCCGTCCATCGCGCCGTCGGCGTCGCCGCCGATCTCCCTGGAATGGTCCGAGTACCACCGCGACGCCGGACGGTCCGGTTCAGGGCCCTCCGATCCCGCGCTGAACGCGCCACGCGTCGCGTGGCGGATCGGGGTCGACGCGGACGTCTACGCGTCGCCTTTGATCGTCGCCGGCCATGTGATCGTGGCCACCGAGAACAACACGGTCTACTCGCTCGACGTCTTCACGGGTGCGACGGTGTGGTCGCGTCATCTGGGCGATCCGGTCGACGCCTCGACGCTGCCGTGCGGGAACATCGCGCCCATCACCGGGATCACGGGCACGCCCGCCGCCGACGTTTCCGGTGGTCACGTGTACGTGGCGGCGTTCCTGCGCGGCTACCACCACGTGCTCTATTCGCTCAGCCTCGTCGACGGATCCCTGGCGTGGCAGCAGACGATCGACCCGGTGGGCTCGAACCCGAGCGTGCAGCAGCTTCGAGGGGCGCTGGCGATCGGCAGCGGGTATGTCTACGTGCCGTTCGGCGGCCTGTTCGGAGACTGCGGCGACTACCACGGTTACGTCGTGGGCGTGCCGCTGGCCGGAGGCGCGACGGTGGCCTTCCGGGTACCGTCGGCCAGCGGGGCCAGCATCTGGAGCCCGATGGGCCCGTCGATCGCGGCGGACGGCAGCGTGTACGTCGTCACCGGCAACGCGACGTCGTCCGCCTCCACGTTCGGCTACAGCGACTCGGTGCTGCAGATGTCGCCCGACCTGCGGACGGTGCGCTCCTATTTCGCGCCGTCGAACTGGGCGCAGCTGAACCGCGCGGACGCCGACCTGGGATCCGTCGGCGCGGCGCTGCTGCCGGGCTCGGTCGTCTTCTCGATCGGGAAGGAGGGCATCGGTTACGTGCTGCGAGCGGGGGCGCTGGGTGGGGTCGGCGGACAGGTGGCCAGCGGGAAGGTGTGCGGCGGCGCGTGGGGCGGGACGGCGTGGGTGGAGTCGACGGTCTACGTCCCCTGCGTCGACGGCCTGTACGCCGTGACGGTCGGCGGGTCGTCGCTGCAGGTCCGGTCCCACGTCGGGCGGCCGGCGCTGGCGCCGCCCATCGTGGCCGCGGGCGCGGTGTGGGCGATCGACTCGTCGGACGGTTCGCTGTACGCGTTCGATCCGTCGCTGAGCCGGTCGGTGTTTACGCTCGGGCTCGGAGGGGCGAACCGCTACAGCACGCCCGCGGCGACGGAGGGATTCGTGGTGGCGCCGGCGGGCCACAGCGTCGTCGCGGTGTCGGTCGCCGGCTAGAGGTTCAGCCCTGGATCTCGCGCAAGAGCTGGGCCATCTCGATCGCGGCTTGCGCCGCCTCGCCGCCGCGGTTGTTCCTGGGGCCGGAGCGCGCGAGGGCATCGTCCTCGTGCTCGGCGGTCAGGACGCCGAAGGCGATGGGGACACCGGTGTCGAGCTGGACCTGGAGCAAGCCGGACGTGACCTGCATCGCCGCGATATCGTCGTCGATCACGGCGCCCAGTGCGATGAGCGCGTCGTGCTCACCCTTCTCGGCCAGGGCGAGAGCGACCACGGGCAGATCGAGGGGCGTGGGCACCCAGTAGACGTCGGGCTCCTCGAAGCCCCGCGCCTTGAGGGATTCCTCGGCGCCTAGAAGCAGACGCCTGGCGACGTCTTCGTGCGCGCGCGCGACCAGGATCGCGATGGCGAGATCGCTTCCCAGGGGTTGCGGCTCAGCTTTCATTGCACAACCGAATTAGGTCTATGAGATTCTCCAGCATTGCCATTCAGCGCTGGATCCGATTTTCTTGCGTTGGCTGTTCCTCACCTTCAGTGAGCTGAAGAGTGAGTTATAGGTGAACAAGCCCTCGGGCTATTAGTACCGCTCAGCTCAAAAGGTTGCCCTTCTTACACCTGCGGCCTATCAACCTGGTTGTCTACCAGGGCCCTTACCCGGTTAACCCGGTGGGAGACCTTATCTTGGAGTTGGCTTCGCACTTAGATGCTTTCAGCGCTTATCCAGACCGGCCATGGCTACCCGGCGCTGCCACTGGCGTGACAACCGGTACACTAGCGGGCCGTTCAACCCGGTCCTCTCGTACTAGGGTCAACCCTCCTCAAGTCTCCTACGCCCACGGCGGATAGGGACCGAACTGTCTCACGACGTTCTAAACCCAGCTCGCGTACCGCTT
>CBJLKR010000199.1:0-4553 GCA_966423695.1 uncultured bacterium
GCTGTGGGTCGTGATGGAAGAACGCGAGCTCCTTCACGCCCGCCTGCTCGGCCAGCGACAGCGCCTCCTCGTATGTCGAATGCCCGAAGCCGGCGTGCGTCTTGTACTCCTCGTCGCTGTACTGCGCGTCGTGAACGAGAAGGTCCGAGTCGCGGCACCAGTTGGCCAGGTCCTTCAACGTTCCGTTCGTACCGTTCGCGAACAGCGCGATCTCGTTGTCGGTGGCGAAGGAGAAGCGCGACGTGCCCTCGTCGACGCGATAGCCGAACGTCGGGATGGGATGCATCAGGAGGTGCGGCGTGATCCGCAGCGCCCCCACCTCGAACGTCTCGCCGGGATTGCGTTCGATGAACTCCATCTCCGCCGGCATGTGGCTCAAGCGGACCGGGAAGTAGGCCGGGTCGGTCTGGTCGGCGAACGCGGCCTGCAGCGACTTGGCCGAGCCGGCCGGACCGACGATCGTCAGGTGCGTGCCCGGAACGAATGCCGGCAGGAAGAACGGAAAACCCTGGATGTGGTCGAGGTGCGTGTGCGTGATGAGCAGATGCGCCTGCACCGGTTCGTTCGGCAGCGCGGCGCCGAGCTCGGAGATGCCCGAGCCCGAGTCGATGATGAGCAGGTTGTTCTCGTTGTCCCGAACCTCGATGCAGCACGTGTTGCCGCCGTAGCGCAGAGTCCGCCGGCCTGGCGTCGGCCGCGTCCCCCGCGTGCCCCAGAACTTGATCCTCATCGGGCGCGGTTCGGCTCGTAGATCTTCTTGTGCACGAAGATCTCGAGGAGGTCGGGGTCGAGCTTCCCCTGCCGCGCCTCCTCGTGGAGGATGTCGAGCGCGACGGTCGGCGACACGGCGCGCTTGTACGGACGGTCCTGCGCGGTGAGCGCGTCGTAGATGTCCGAGATGGTCATCATCCGCGCCTGCAGCGGGATCTGCTCGCCCGTCAGCCCGCGCGGATAGCCGGACCCGTCGAGCTTCTCGTGGTGGCCGTACGCGATCTCGGGGATGCCGCGCATCACCGGCGTCCACGGGATCTTGGTCAGGAAGTGGAAGCTGTGCGTGACGTGGGACTCCATCTCGAGCCGCTCCTGCGGGTCGAGCGTGCCCTTGCGGATGCTGAGGAAGCGAAACTCCTGCGGCTCCAGCATCGGGTGCGGGCGGCCGGCGATGTCGTGGTACGTCTGCTGGGCGAGGAACTCGATCGTCGAGGCTTTGTCCTCGGGCATGACCGATGGCTCGTTCGCCGTGACGATGCTCTGCACCCAATCGTTGAGCTGGTTCATCTCCTCCTGGAGGCGATGGTCGATCTCTTCGAGCGTGGAGCCGTTCATGCCGGCGCGGAGCGCCTCCAGCTTCTCCATCGCGTACTTGACCTGCACCGACCGCTCGATGAACTCGAACCGCGCCTGGATGACCTCGAGCTGGCCCGGTGCGAGCTTCTTCGCCTTGACCAGGATGTGCTCGCGCACGCCGACCTTGCCGAAGTCGTGGAGGAGGCACGCGTAGCGCAGCTCCTTCATCTGGTCCTCGGTCAGGTGCACGTCGCGATACCGGCCGGTGGCGATCTCGTTCACCGCCCGCGCCATCGAGGTCGTCAGCCCCTCGACCCTGCCCGAGTGACCGGCGGTGCTCGGGTCTCGCTGCTCGATCGCCGTCACGCTGGCCTGGACGAAGCCGTCGAACAGCGCCTGGATCGAGTCGATGAGGTTCTTGTTGTCGATCGCGACCGCCGCCTGGCTTGCGATCGATTCGATCATCTCCACGTCGTCCGGTTGGAACCCGACCACCTCCGACTCCACCGTTTCGGGCGTCAGCTTCGTCTCGAAGCGCCGCTTGGCGTTGATGAGCTGCACCGCGCCGACGACGTCGTTGTTGTAGTTGCGCATCGGCACGGTGAGCATCGACTTGGTGCGGTACCCGAACTGCGAGTCGAAGCTCTTGCCGCCCACGGGCTTGCCGGGCGGCGGCGTGTACGCGTCCTCGTAGATCTGGCTCGTCCCCACAGACACCGCGTAGCCGACGACGGACCTCTCGTCCACCGGGACGGTGAACGCCTCGTAGGTGTTCTTGTCGATGGAGTGGTTCTGGCTCGAAGCGAGGAACAGCTTCGGCACGCCGTCCTCCTCCATCTTCAGCCACAGGCTTGCGCCGTCGGCATGCGTGAGCTGGCGCATGGTCGTGAGGATGAAGGACTGCAGGCGGTCGATGTCCTTCTCCGCGGACAGGGCGATGCCGATCCGGTTCAGCTCGCGGAACTGGCGATGCCGGCGGTGGGCCTCGCTTTCGAGCTGGGTCACCTGCTGCTTGAGCGCGACGTTCTCCATCGCCACCCGCACGATCTGGCGCACCGCCGACGGCGGCGCGTCCGGCGGCACCTCGACCGCGAGCGCCGCGAGGTGCTCGGGCGCCTTCTGCCCGGGGGCGAGGAGGATCAGCGCCGGCTGCTCGACCCGGGCGGGGTCGGGCAGCGGCTCGGTCTCCAGGCCGCTCGACCCGAGCCCTGCCGGCAGGTCGCCCGCGAGCACGTAGAGATGGAACCGAGGCGCCGTTTTCATGGGGTCCCTATCTAGCACCCCCGTCCGAGTTTTGAGCCCCCGAAACATTGAGGGCGTAGATAAGGCGTAAACCGTCGAGGGTCAAAAGCGGGTCGGTGGTTTCGATCACGTGGGTCAGGCCGGCCACCAGCGAGGCCTGGCCGCCCGTTGCGACCACCCTGGCCTTGCCACCCAGCTCGTCGACCATCCGCTTGACCATGCCCTCGACCTGGGCGACGAACCCCCAGACCAGCCCCGACTGGATCGAGGCGATGGTGTTGTGGCCGATGACGCTGTCCGGCGCGACGGGTTCGACCCGCCGCAGCATGGCCGTCTGCGAGACAAGTGCGTCGAGCGAGATCTCGATCCCAGGGGCGATGGCGCCGCCGAGGTAGTCGCCGTCGGCGCTGATCGCGTCGTACGTGACCGCGGTGCCGAAGTCGATCACCACGATCGGTCCGCCGTACTTCGTGTAGGCGGCCAGCGCGTTGGCGATCCGGTCCGCGCCGACGTCCCGGGGGTTCTCGTAGCGCACGCGGACGCTCGTCCTGACGCCGGGCCCGACCATCACCGGTTCGCACTTCAGGTAGCGGCGGGAGGCTTCGACGAGCGCCGGGTTGAGCGTCGGCACAACGCTGGAGATGACGACCCCGGTGACGACCCCAAGCTCGTAGCCGCGCAGCTCGAACAACTGCCGGAGCTCGACCGCCATCTCGTCGGCGGTGCGCTCGCGATGGCTGGTGACGCGCCAGTCGGCGGCGAGGCGGTCGCCGTCGAACAGGGCGAGGGTGACGTTCGTGTTCCCGACGTCGACGGCTAGAAGCACGGGCGGAACTCTACCGCCTGAGGCGGGCGGCTTCCCTGCGCAAAGCCCGCGCCCGCGCCGCCACCTCCAGCCGGCGCTTGCGGACGGAGGTGCGGGCGTCCCACGGGGGCTCCAAGGCGCCGTCGCGCACCCGCCGGCCGATCTCCCCGTGGGCCTTTCGGAACGGAACGCCCGCCCGGACGAGCTCCTCGGCGGCGTCGGTGGCGAGCAGCGTGGGGTCGGCCGACGCGCGCTCGAGGGCTTCGCGGTCGAACTCGAGGTGCTGGACGAGCAGCGTGGCGGCCTCGACCGACTCGAGCGCGTTGGCCACGGCCGCGAACAGCGCCGGCTTGTCCTCCTGGAGGTCGCGGTCGTAGGCGAGCGGGAGCCCCTTCAAGACGGTGGCGAGGGCGACGAATCCACCCAGCGAGCGGCCGGCGCGGCCCCGCAGGAGCTCCGCCACGTCCGGGTTCTTCTTCTGCGGCATCAGGCTGGAGCCGGTCGAGATCTCGTCCGCGAGACGCACGAACCCGAACTCCGCGCTGGACCACAGGACAACGTCTTCGCCGAGCCGGCTCAGGTGGATCGAGGTGCACGCGCACGCGAAGGCGAGGTCGAGCGCGAAGTCGCGGTCGGAGACGGCGTCCAGGCTGTTGGCGGTGAGCTCGCTCAGCCCGAGTTCGCGCGCCACAGCCCGCCTCTGCAGCGGCAGCGTCGAGCCGGCGAGGGCGCCCGAGCCGAGCGGCATCGTGCTCGCGGAAGCGAACGCCGCTTCGAAACGGCGCACGTCGCGCAGGAGCGGCTCGGCGTGCGCGAGCAGGTGATGACCGACCGTGATGGGCTGGGCGCGCTGCAGATGCGTGTAACCGGGCATCAACCAGGAGGCATGCGCGGCGGACTGGGCGGCAAGGGCATCCACCAGGGCGGCGAGTGCCGCGACGGCCGCCCTGGAGGCATCGCGGCAGTACAGCAGCAGGTCGAGCGCGACCTGGTCGTTGCGGGAGCGGCCCGTGTGCAGCAGCGCGCCCGCGGGCGTCAGCTCGGTCAGCCGGCGCTCGATGGCGGTGTGGATGTCCTCGTCGCTCGGCTCGAACCTGAACTCGCCCGCGTCGAGCTCCCGGTGGATCCGGCGCAGGCCGCGTTCGATCGCACCCAGCTGTGCCTTGCTCATCAGCCCGGCGGCGGCAAGCCCTCGGGCGTGGGCGACGCTGCCCTGGAC
>CBJLKR010000200.1:0-4539 GCA_966423695.1 uncultured bacterium
GGATCGGGGAGGTGACGTCGTTCGCGTCCCCGGGCGTGAAGAAGTCCGCGAACGAGCGGTAGTGCAGGGCATCCAGGAAGCCGAAGAGGACGACCAGCATGATCGCCACCGCGACCAGGGCCAGGCCGGACATGACGGCGCCCATCCACCCGATGGATCCGGGTGTCGGGGTCGCCATCGGCTTCGTCTCGGGCATGGGCGCGATCCTAATGTTTGCGACTGTGATTCGAGCCCTCGTCTTCGACTTCGACGGCCTGATCCTCGACACCGAGGAGCCGGTTTACCGCTCTTGGCTCGAGGTCTACCAGGCGCACGGCGAGGAGCTGCCTTTCGAAAAATGGGTGCAGATCATCGGCTCGACGACCGCCGGCTTCCATCCGCAGTACCACCTGGAAGAGCGGCTCGGGCGTCCGCTGCCCCAGGAGGTGCTCGACCGGCGCATCGGCCGGCGCACCGAGCTCGTCCTCGCCAACGCCCTCCTGCCGGGCGTCGTCCAGCACCTCGACGCCGCGCGTGAGCTCGGCCTCAAGCTCGGCGTGGCCTCCAGCTCGACCGCCGACTGGGTGCGCGGCCACCTCGCACGGCTGGGCATCCTCGACCGGTTCGAATGCCTCCGCTGCCGAGACCATGTGCCCAACGCCAAGCCCGACCCCGACCTCTATCTCGCCGTGCTCGAGTGCCTCGGCGTGCGGCCCCAAGACGCTGTCGCGATCGAGGATTCGCCCCACGGCGTCACGGCGGCCAAGCGCGCCGGGATGCGGTGCGTCGCGGTCCCGAATTCGATCACGGCGAAGCTGGACCTCACGCACGCGGATGTCACGCTGACCTCGCTGGCCGACCTCACGCTGCGCCAGCTGCTCGACCGCCTCGAAGCCAGCAAGTAATCTGTTGCCGTGCGCATCGGGATCCTCACCGGAGGTGGCGACGCGCCCGGCCTCAACGCGGCAATCCGCGCGGTGGCGCGGCGTGCATTCCAGCTCGGCCACAGCGTCAGCGGGGTCAAGAACGGCTGGGCGGGCTGCCTGGAGGAGGGGCTCATCGACGAGCTCACGCCCGCCGACGTCCGCGGCATCCTGCCCCTGGGCGGCACGATCCTCGGCACGTCGCGCACCAACCCCGCCAAGGAGCAAGACGGGATCGAGCGAGTCATCGCAACGCTCCGCCACCACGGCGTCGACGCGCTGGTTCCGATCGGCGGGGACGACACGCTCGGCGTGGCCGCCAAGCTGAGCGAGGCAGGCTTCCCGACGGTCGGGGTGCCGAAAACCATCGACAACGACCTGTCCGCGACCGAGTTCTGCATCGGTTTTGACACGGCGGTCGGCGTCGTCACAGAAGCCCTCGACCGTCTGCACACCACCGCCTCCGCGCATCATCGCGTGATGGTTGTCGAGGTGATGGGTCGCGACACAGGCTGGGTCGCACTGATGGGCGGCGTCGCCGGTGGGGCGGACATGATCATCATCCCCGAGTTCGCCGTCACTCTCTCCGACGTCGTCGAGCACCTCTACCGCCGCCGCGGCGAAGGCAAACTGTTCAGCATCATCGTCGTCGCCGAGGGCGCGCACATCAGCGAGCTCGAGCGTGAGCAGGGCGGCGAGCGGGAGAAGGACGCCTTCGGCCACGTGAGGCTCGCCAAGCGCGGAGTCGGCGACCTCCTGTCCAGCGCCGTCGAGCGCGAGACAGGGTTCGAGACACGCGTCACGGTGCTCGGCCACCTGCAGCGCGGCGGCTCGCCCTCGCCTGTCGACCGCATATGGGCGACCCGGCTTGGGGTCGAGGCCGTCGAGCTGATCGTCGCAGGGAGGACCGGCGTGATCCCGATCCGGCGCAACGGCGAGGTCGAGGTCGTGCAGCTGGCCGAGGTCGTGAGGGAGACTCGGCGGGTGCCCAAGGAGCTCTACGAGCTCGCGCAAGTCTTCGTCTAGCCGGAAGCCCGCGTCGGCCGGGCGTGGGAAGAAGATGCTCGAGCTCGCCGGCACGGGCGATGACGGCACGACCGGGCTCCTCGGCGGCGGACGCACGCCCAAGGACGACGCCAGGATCGAGGCGTTCGGCACGGTCGACGAGGCCTCGAGCGCGCTCGGCCTCGCCCGGTCGCTGACGAAGTACGCGCGCGTCGGTGCGATCTGCGAGGAGATGCAGCGCGGCCTTTACGCCGTGGGCGCGGAGCTCGGCACCAACCCCGACGCCGGCAGGTCGTTCGTCGTCACGGGCGAGGCGGAGGTGGCACGGCTGGAGGCGCTGATGCGTGAGCTCGAGAACGCGGCGCCGATGCCGCGGGAGTTCATCCTCCCTGGAGCAACGTCCGCGTCGGCGGCGCTCGACCTCGCGCGCTCGATCGCCCGGCGCGCCGAGCGCCGCTGCGTGAGCCTCCGGCGGTCGGGCGGCCTCGAGAACGAGTGGGTGCTCCGCTGGCTGAACCGGCTGAGCCTCCTCCTGTTCGTGCTCGCCCGTTACGAGGAAAACCTTGCCGGAACGAGTGCCCAGCCCGCAAAGAGCTCGCGCCCGGGGCGTTCTATCTAAGCTTCGACCCCAGTGACACCTGCCGCCTACGCCGTGCTCGCGATTTGCGGCCTCGCCGTGCTCTTCGTCGCGATCTCGTACCAGGTCTACCGCCGCGCCTTCGTGCCGGCGAAGCCGACGTGGCTCGACGACTTCACGTTCACGCCGTTCGAGTTCCAGGCCGACTACGAGGAGGTCGAGCTCGTCACCGCCGACGGCGTCAACTTCGGCGCCTGGCACTTCCGCACGGCCCAGCCGCAGACGGTGATCGTGTCCGGCGGCCACAAGGGGCAGCGCCAAGGCGCGCTGGGAATCGCCGTGGCGCTGTGGCGCAAGGGCTTCAACGTCATCCTCTACTCGTACCGCGGCATGCCCGGCAGCGACCGCGCGCCGGTCACCTTCGGCATCAAGGAGGTGCTCGAGCTCCAGGCGGTGATCGCCTTCGCTCGCAAGCGGATCCCGAACGCCCGCGTCGGCCTGCTCGGTTATTCGATGGGCGCGGTGGTGTCGCTCCTCGGCGCGGCCGGCGAGCCAGGCGTCCAGGCGCTGGTCCTCGACAGCCCGTTCCGCGACCTCCGCAAGTTGCTGATCGAGAACGTGCGCCGCGCGTCCAAGCTCCCCGGCACGCCTTTCGTGTGGCTCGCCGGCGTGCTGTTCTGGCTCCGCACCCGCTGCACGCTGGCCGCCTGCCGTCCCCTGGACGTAATGAGCGCGCTCGAGCCGCGGCCGCTGTTCTTCATCCACGGCGGCGCCGACGAGATCACGAACGTGAACCACAGCCGGCGGCTGTACGACGCCTACCGCGGCCCGCGCGAGATCTGGATCGTGCAGGGCGCCCCGCACACCGCCGCGTATTTCGCCGACCGGTCGCTGTACGTGGAGCGTGTCGCGGGCTTCTTCGCCCGCCACCTCGGGCTCGATGTGGGCAGCCACCTCCGCCTCGTCGAAGAGGAAGAAGTCTCCTAGCGCGGAACCAAACGCAACCCGCAGTCGTATTCAACTGAAGTGGCTCCGCAAGATGGCGCACCTATAATCCCGACAGAGGTGGGGGCCGCCGAAACCGTCAGCCGGGTCGCCGACGCGTTCATGTCGAACGTCAGTCGCGCCATCGTCAACAAAGAGGAAGAGATCCGTCTCTGCCTGGTCACGCTGTTGTGCGAGGGCCACCTCCTCATCGAGGACGTCCCCGGAGTGGGCAAGACGATGCTCGCCAAGTCGCTCGCCCGCTCGCTCGATTGCACGTTCCGGCGCATCCAGTTCACGCCGGACCTCCTGCCGTCCGACGTGACCGGCGTCCGCGCCTTCAACCAGAAGCTCAACGAGTTCGAGTTCCGGCCGGGGCCGGTGTTCGCGCAGATCCTGCTCGCGGACGAGATCAACCGCGCCTCGCCCAAGACGCAGGCCGCTCTGCTCGAGGCGATGGAGGAGCGGCAGGTCACGATCGACGGCGAGACGCACATCCTGCCCAAGCCGTTCATGGTCATGGCCACGCAGAACCCGGTCGAGTACTCCGGCACCTTCCCGCTGCCCGAGGCCCAGCTCGACCGCTTCCTGATGAAGGTCAAGCTCGGCTACCTGACCGAGAAGGAAGAGGCCAACCTTTTGAACCAGCACAAGGTCGAGTCGCCCATGGACGAGCTCCAACCGGTCGTCTCACCGAACGAGCTGAAGGCCGCGCAGAACGCCGTGCGTGAGGTGTTCGTCAAGCCCGAGCTGCGCGAGTACATCGCGCGCCTCGTCGGCCGCACCCGTGGCAACCCCGAGGTCGCGCTCGGCGCCAGCACACGCGGGACGTTGCACCTCTACCACGCGAGCCAGGCCCTGGCCGCGATCGAGGGCAGGAGCTATGTGCTGCCGGACGACATCAAGACGCTCGCCGAGTCGGTGCTGGCGCACCGGATCATCCTGCGGCCCAACGCGGAGATGCAGGGCCAGAGCGCCGGCAAGCTCGTCGCCGGCCTGCTCGAGCGCGAGCACGTTCCGCAGATGGCCTACGACGGGTAGCGCTTCGGCGTAAACGCCATGAGCAAGGTT
>CBJLKR010000201.1:0-4487 GCA_966423695.1 uncultured bacterium
GGAGACGATGGCCCGGCTCGGGTATGGGGCCCTCCGTTCGGTGGCACTGGACTCGTCGCGCCCGAACCTGGTGGGCGAGGTCGGGGGGGCGACCGCCGGTCCGGTGTTGATGTTCAACGGCCACCTCGACACCAAGCCTGCCGGCGAGATTTCGGAGTGGACAACCGGACCTTACGACCCGGTGATACGCGAAGGACGCCTGTACGGCCTCGGCTCCACAGACATGAAGGGAGCGGTGGCCGCGATGGTCTACGCCGGCGCCGTCGTCGCTCAGACCGCGCCGCGCGGCACGCTGAGGCTCGCGCTGAGCGCCGACGAAGAAGCGGGGAGCCGCTTTGGTGCTCGCTTCCTTGCGGGCCTTCCGGAGATGGTGGCGGATGCTGTCCTTGTGGGCGAGCCGACCGGGATGCAGGTTCCGTGGACGTACGTTGGGGTCACCAATCGGGGCATCGCGTGCTTCCGCGTCACCGTCCGCGGCACACAGATGCACTCGAGCCTGAGCGACCAGGTCCCGTCGGTCAACGCGAGCGTGAAGCTTGGCGAGGTGCTTTCGAGGATGGCTGCGGAGTTCCGACCGAACTATCCGCACAACCCCAAGGTTCCGGGCGGGCCGACGGTCAACCTGGGCGTGACCATGAGCGGGGGTATCTTCTTCGGCGTCTATCCCGGCTATGCCGAGTTCGGCATCGACATCCGCACTGTGCCGGGAATGACTCTCGCCGGCTTGCAGTCCGACCTCACCGCATTCGTCGAAAAGCTCCGTGACGAGGATCCGCTTCTCGACGTGAGCGTCGTGCCGGTACCCGACCTCGCCTGGCATCCACCGTCGTCGATCGACCCCGAGCATCCGTTGGTGGCGGCGGCTTCAAGCGCCGCGAGGGACGTGCTTGGACGCCAGGTGCCGCTCGGGACCATGCCCGCGTTCACAGACGGCAGTCACTGGAACCACGCCGGCATGGCATGCATCCCGGCATTTGGGCCGGGCAGCCTGCTTCAGGCTCACCAGCCGAACGAATTCGTGAACGTCGAAGACGTGATACTGGCGGCGCGGATCTACGCGCTGACCGCGCTTCGATACCTGGGCGAGGGCGACTAGGCGATCGCGCTCATTCCGACGTCGCGACCCACCGGTCGACCTCTTCATGCTCGACCGCGCGAAGCTCGATGAACGGCTGTGGGTTCCAGCAGCGGAGCAGGTGCCCGTTCGATGTTTCCAGCTCGGGATGTTGGTGCCAACAGCGCTTCAGCGCGTAGGGACACCGGGGCGCGAACAGGCATGCCGGCGGCAGCATCCTGGGATCCGGGACCCGGCCCGGGATCGTGTACAGGCGCTTGCGATCGCCGGCCGCGGACGGGATCGAGCTGAGCAGCCCCTGCGTGTAAGGGTGTCGTGGGGCCGAAAAAATCTGTGAGGCGGGAGCGTCCTCAACGATCTCGCCCGCGTACATGACGGCGACCCTGTCCGCGACCTGGGAGACGACCGCCAGGTTGTGTGTGATCAATAGGACCGCCAGCCTTCGTTGCTCCTGTTCGGAGCGGATGAGGTCAAGGATCTGGGCTTGGATCGTGACGTCTAGCGCGGTCGTCGGTTCATCGGCGATCAGGACCTTGGGGTCCAGCACGAGTGCCATGGCGATCATCACCCGCTGGCGCATGCCGCCCGAAAGCTGGTGGGGATAGTCGCCGAGTCGCTGCTCGGGGGATGGGATGTGGACCTCCTTGAGGATCTCGATCGCCATCTCCCGCGCTTCTCGCTGAGACAGACGGCGATGCGCGGTTATCGCCTCGACGATCTGGTCGCCGATTGTGAAGACAGGGTCGAGCGAGGTCAGCGGCTCCTGGAACACCATCGAAACCGCGTTTCCGCGCACCGATCTCATCTCGTGCTCGGGCATGGCGCGGATGTCTTTACCGACAAGCAGCACTTCGCCGCCGGTGACGCGCGCCGGCGGATCGGGCAGGAGCCGCATCACCGACAGCGCCGCCATCGTCTTGCCGCACCCCGATTCGCCGACCAGGGCGAGTGTTTCGCCCTCCTTGATCTGAAACGAGACGCCGCGCACCACGTCGACCGGACCGTCCCGCAGGAAAAGCGTGGTCCGGAGCCCCCTGACGTCGAGGGCAACCTTCTCGCTCAACCCAATCCTTTGAGTCGAGGGTCGAGCACATCTCGAAGGCCGTCACCAAGCACGTTGAGGCCCAGGACCAGAAGCACGATGACGACGCCCGGGATGGTGCTGAGCCAGTGGTTCAACAACATGTAGCCGCTCCCTTCGTTGATCATCTGCCCGAGGCTGGGCAGCGGAGGCTGCGCGCCCATGCCGATGAAGGACAGGCCTGCCTCCGCGATGATCGCGATCGCTATGTAGTACGAGCCCATGACCAGCGCTGACCCGACGACGTTCGGCAGCAGGTGACGGACCATGATGTCGAGGTCGCCCTTACCCAGGGCGCGAGCGGCGGCGACGAATTCCTTCTCGCGGAGCGCGAAGACGTCCCCGCGCACGATGCGCGCAAAGCCCGCCCAGTTCACGAACCCCACGGCGATGACCACTCCAACAAGCCCGGGGCCGATGGCGCCGATGAGCAGGACCGCGATCAGGATCAAGGGGAAGCCCCAGATCAGCTCGATAAAGCCATTCAGGACCCTGTCCACCCAGCCTCGGTAGTAGCCGGCCAGCATGCCCACAATCGTGCCGATGGTGAGAGCGATCGCGGTGGTGCCGAGGCCGACGAGCATCGATATCCGGATCCCGACGAGCAGCCGGCTGAGCAGGTCGCGTCCGAGCGCGTCGGTGCCCAGGAGATGTCCCTTGCTGAGGGGTGGCAGGAGGTTGTCGCTCAGCACCTGCTTGGCGTAGTCGTACGGAGCCAGGGCCGGGCCGACGAGCGCCGCGACCGTGAAGAAGACGACGATCACCGCCCCCGCCAACGCCAGCTTGTTCCGCGACAGCTCGTACCAGGCGTCCCGCCACCGCGATGGGCGCGTCGCCCAGAGGCGCTCGACGTTGGCCTCCCATACCGCCTTGTCGTCGGAAACGGTCAGGTCGGCCATCAGGCGACCCTGATCCGGGGGTTGGCCAGACCGTAGCCGATGTCTGCGAGCCAGTTGGCCAGCAGCACGAAAAAGATCAGGAGCAATGAGAAGAACTGCGCCACTGGATAGTCGCGGCGCAGCACCGAGTCGACGAGCAGGTAGCCCACACCGGGCCAGCGAAAGATTGTTTCCACGATGAGCGCGTATCCGACCAACCAACCAAGGCGAAGGCCGCTCAGCGAGATGACGGGGATGAGTGCATTGCGCAGCACGTGGCGGATGACCACCTGCCACTCGGGAAGGCCTTTGGCGCGGAGCGCGCGAACGAAGTCGTCGTGAAGGTGCTCGAGCATTGACGACCTGGTCATCCTCATGGTGACCGCAGTGCCTTCGGCCGCGAGCACCAGGGCCGGCAGGATGAGCTGCGGCGGGTCGCAGCAGCCCGCCGAGGGAAGCAGGCCGAGACGCAGTGAGAAGAAGTAGACGAGTATCAACGCGAGCCAGAAGTTGGGGATGCCCATGCCGAAAATGGCTCCGCCCATCGCGAGCTGGTCGACCCACGTGTTGCGTTTGACGGCTGCCAGCACCCCCAAGGGGATCGCGATCAAGTAGGAGATCACGAGTGCCGTCAGGCCCAGGACCAGGCTGTTGCGGGCGTGGGTTGCGAGCAGCTCGGTGATGGGCGTGCCGTTGACGAGCGACGTTCCCAGGTCGCCCGTGGCGAGATGTTTGAGGTAGATGAAGTATTGCGTGTAAACGGGCTGGTCCAGGCCCATCCGGTGGTCATACGCCTGCCGAATCTCTCGTGACGACAGCGGGTTGAGGACCCCGCCGCCGCTGGGGCCGCCGGGAGCAGACCGCATGGCATAGAAGATCACGACCGACGAGATCGTGAGGATGAGCAGCATGTAGCCCGTACGGCGTGCCAGGTAGGAAGCCACTGTGCTCCAGTGTGAACTTGTAGGTCAGCTCAACGGTTGTGGGCGGCCGAAGCTAGCCGATCCAGACGTCGTTGTAGTACGGGTACAGGTTCCACTGATCCGGGTGCCAGCCGTGCACATTCTGCCGATTCACCCAGAACGCGTCGCGGTTGATGATCGGAATGAATGGAAGCTGCTCGGCCACCACGAGCTGGAACTGCTTGCCGGCGGCAATCAGCTGGGCTTCGTTGGCGGCGCCCTGCCATGCGGCTACCGCCTGGTCCATCTGCGGAAGGACGGCGTTGCTCCAGTTGGGACCTTTGCCGTTGGCGTTGGCGCTGTTGACGAACAGCGTGACCACGTCGATGGGCACGGGCCACAGATAGAAGAACATGAGCGAGTCCGGGATAGCGAACGCCCGGTTGAAGAACGTGCCGCGGTCGAGCGATGTGACCTTGAGGTCGACGCCGATCGCCTTCATCTGGGCCTGGATCGCTGAACCCAGCTGCTGGTTGAAGCTCTCGGCCTGG
>CBJLKR010000202.1:0-4362 GCA_966423695.1 uncultured bacterium
CACGACCTTAATCGGTTTGTTCGCGGCGGCCGCCTGCGCTTCGGTCGCGGTCAACGAGACGCGCATTCCGGTGCCGCCCGGCGCGGCGTAGGACCGCTGCACCAGACCCGACCAGGCGGGCACAGGGGTGGCATCCGACGGCCACATCTGGAACGACGATCGAAGCGTCTATCCGAACGCCGTCACGGGCATCTCGGCAAGCAGGCTGTACGTCCAGACCGCGGCCCAGTTCACCGACCACGACACCTGGATGGGCGTGCCGTACCGCGACGAAGAGGTGACCGCCGACCTGGACATGGTCACCGTGATCCAGGACCCCAACTATCAGCACGGAGGCCGCCTCCTGGCGCGCGTGCTCGGCGCCGACACCTGGATCGTGATGGCCCTGAACCCCTCGAGCGGCACCTTGACTCTGTGGGTCGACAAGGCTGGCAACTGGACGCAGCTGGCGTCCGTCCCGGTCGCGTTCTCGGCCGGCACGTGGTACCACGCGAAGCTGGACGTGGTTGGCTCCTCGGTGTACGGCAAGGCGTGGCCGTTCACCGCGCAGGAACCCGCGGCCTGGCAGGTCAGCGCCTCGCAGGCAGTCCTCACCTCCGCCGGCGTCGGCGGCTTGCGCGTGGGCGCCGCCGACGTGTACTTCGCCAACTACCTGGAGACCCCGATCACGCAGATCTCGGGGGTCGTCTCCGACGCCGCCACAGGCAGGCCGATCGCCGGTGCGACGGTCACGCTTGGGAACGGGGCGACGGCGACCACCGCCGCCAACGGCACCTACGTCTTCCCGGGGCTGGCGGCGGGGACCTACACGGTGACCGCGACGGCGACGGGGCACAGCGCGGCGTCGACCAGCGCCACCGTCAGCGTCGGCACAAGCGCCACGTCGGTCAATCTGGTCCTCAGCTGAGGCAGGGGCCACCGGGCAGGTCCGAGCGCATCGGAGCCAGTAAATTGGTGGCCATATGACATCTGTCGAAGACGCGTTCGAGCACCTGATCGAGGTCTCGGCGTCAGATCTCCTGCTCAGCGCCGGCAGCCCCCCGCGGGTGCGCAAGGACGGACGGCTCGAGCTCTATTCCAACGATGAGCCGACCCTGACGCCCGACGACACCGAGCGCCTCCTCCGGGCGACGATCCAACCGGGGGATTGGAGGAAGCTTCAGAAGCGCCGCCAGGTCGACTTTGCGTTCACGTGGAAGGATCGGGCGCGCATCCGCGGCAACGCATACTTCCAGCGCGATTCGCTCGCGGCCGCGTTCCGTCTCCTGCCGCTGGAGATCCCGTCATTCGAGATGTTGGGCATGCCGGAAGCCATCCATCGCCTGATCGAGCGCCATCAGGGCCTGATCCTGGTCACCGGCCCGACCGGCTCCGGCAAGTCGACCACCCAGGCGGCGATGATCCACTACCTCAACCGGACGCACCCGTACCACATAATCACGTTCGAAGACCCGATCGAATACATCCACAAGCACGAGCTGGCGATCGTCGACCAGCGCCAGGTTGGAGAGGACACGCCCACTTTCGCCGACGGCCTCCGCAGCGTCTTCCGCGAAGACCCGGACGTGGTTCTGATTGGTGAGATGCGCGACCTCGACACGATCTCAAGTGCGTTGACCATCGCCGAGACCGGTCATCTCGTGCTCGCGACTCTCCACACCAACGATGCTCCGTCGGCTATCAATCGCATCGTCGACAGCTTCATCGGGGCGCAGCAGCAGCAGGTTCGAGTCCAGCTGGCGAGCTCGCTGGCGGGCGTCATCTACCAGCAGCTCATCCCCGCCACCGGCGGGGGCCGCGTCGCTGCCTTCGAGATCCTGATTGCGAATGTCGCCGTACGCGCGATGATCAAGGAGGGCAAGGTTGACCAGATTCGAAGCGTCCTCCAGACGGGCCTACGCGAGGGATCCCAGACTTTGGAACGCTCGCTCAGCCAGCTGCTGCGCCTGAACATGATCAGCGAGGTCGATGCGCGGCGCTATTCGTCGTACCCGACCGAGATTCAGGCGATCTGAAGGCTCCGGCGCCGCCTCCCCGCAGAGCGAGCGTCGTCAGCGTGATCCCCAGCAAAGAGACCGCCGCCAAGCCGGCGACCGCGCCGGGCCACAGCCCCAGCCCGACAAGGGCGGCCACCATGAGAAGCCCGCACGCGGCCTCGACCGCGGGTGCGGTCGCGCCGATGGCGACCCGGCATGTCGCGCAGCGTCCGCCGCGGAGGGCGTAGCCGAGCACCGGCATCAGGTCGACGGGGTTGAGAACCCTCCCGCAGCTGCGGCAGTGAGATCGCGGTGCGACCAGGGATTCGCGCCGGGGAAGCCGGTCCAGCGCGAGGTTGATGAAGCTGCCCAGGAGCAGGGCCACCAGCACCAGGTACGCCTCTACGACCAGCTGCACAGCCACCACCTCGAACCAAAAGTTGAGGGGCGCCGCTGCGAGGCGCCCCTCAATCCCTTCCGCGGTATTCGTTAGTGTGGCGTGCAGCCGTTGACTGCGGTCCCGGACGGGCTCGAGGCGATGCCGTTGATCCGGCCGGCGGTGTCCCACGTGTAGTAGAACTGCGTGGTGCCGTTGCGGGTAAAGTTCGGCGAGGACTGCGTCGGCGCTGCGTTGTACAGCGGGACGGTGCCTCCGGCGCCGCCGGTCATGTCGTTGGTCCACGCCGCCTGCGAAGAGGGCAGCGACGTGTCGTTGTTGTAGGCCATGTAGGCGTCGAGCGCGGCCTGGACGGTCTTGTACTCCGCGTTGCAGGCCTCAACGTTCGAGTGCGTCGTCAGACCCACCAGGCTCAGGGTCACGATACCAGCAAGGATGCCGAGGATCGTCACGACCACGAGGAGCTCGATCAGGGTGAAACCTTGCTGCCCCTTCTTGCCGCGGAGATTCTTCCCGGACCACGCCAACAGACGTTTGTGCATCAACTCGCTCCTTCCCCCACCCAGCTTGTGCCAGGCGGCCGATCGAATACCGACGGATGACTTCCGACAGCCTAGGAGCGGGAGCGAGAAACCTGAATAGAGGGATTGGCCCAGGCCTCTGGGCGCACGTCACAAGTCACATGGGAACCTGGGCACTGGTCCGGGCTGAGGTTCAGCTCACGGTGCGACGGCTGGGGCGTAGGCGCTCGCGGAGCTGGTCGAACACGTGTACGAGGCCCTGACGATCGAGCGGCGCCGGTTTGCGGTCCGCGGACTCGTTGAGGTCGATCTCCGGCATCGGCCGCCGGCGCTCGACCCGCTCCACGCGCTTCCGCTTCATTCCGTCCTCCGCATGATGAGTCCGAGGCACGTGAGGAACGTGGCATGCCGCATATCCCCGGGGACACGCCGGGGCGGCGGCAGATGAGTGACGGGATGCTGAAGCATCTCTTCGATACGCGCGACGCTCGAGACTGGCAGCGGCTGCTCGGTCGAGATTAGGACCGGCGATGCGCGGCTGAAGTCCGAGTCACGGCGGCGGTTGTAGTAGCGCAGCAACGACCGGACTGGGCCGACGAGGCCGGCAGCGGGGTCCGTGCCAGCCGCTCGATCGTACTTGAAGCTCGACCAGACGCAGGGCACGCAGCCATCGATCAGGAACAGCTGCGCGGTTTCGGACGTCAGGTCGACGATGACGCACGAGGGCTCCGGTGCGGCCCTGGCGAGGCACGCCGATTTGAGGTCGACCGCGCCCGCCTCGAGGCCTGCGGCGCGAACCGCATTGGTGAGGTTGCGTACCTGGGCGCGATCCCAAGCCACGGCGTAAACGCGCCTCCTCGGCCGGTCTTCCGGAACGTCGAACCAGCGGATCGACATGCGGCTCGGGTCGAGCGGCAACTCACGGGCGATGGCGGCTTCGACTTCGCTGTCGCGCGCCGTTTTGGCGAGGGTCAGGACACGAAAAGTCGCCAGCGAATCGCTCGCCGCAATCATCGCCTTGGATGTCGCCACCTCGGACCGCGTGACGAGAACGCGCAGCGCGGCGGCCACTGCTTCGACGTCCATCACCCGCCCCCCGACAAGTGAGCCCGCGGGGGTGCCTCCCGACGCGCATCGCATCGGGGTGCCAAGCCTGCCCTCGACAATGCGAATCAGGTCTCCGCTGAGGTCGATGGCGAGACGAGGGGCGGACGCGGGCACCGGTCAGGGGGAATAGTAAGACCAGCTCTGAACCCGGACGGTCCGCGGGCTGTTCGCCGCGCCGACCTCGACGCCGACCCGCAGGCTGAAATGGCCCGCCGCGCAAGAGCCGAGGCATGAATCGAGGACAGCGTCGCGGGCGTCGAGGCCGGCGAAGTAGACGTTGCCGTCGCTCGAGCCCAGGTAGATGCAGATGCCGATGCTGCATGGCAGAGCCACGGGCCCACGGGTCACGCTCCCGGCGCCA
>CBJLKR010000203.1:0-4321 GCA_966423695.1 uncultured bacterium
GACGTACGAGTGGCGGAAGGCGGCAGGTTTCTGCATGAAGAAGGACGGGGACATCTGCCTCGTCGCCCCGAGCAGCCCGCGCTGCTGGGCGGTGTCTTCGTCCGACACCGCGCCGATGGCGATCGCCCTCGACGGTGTGGTCACGCTGACCGGAGCCGACGGCGAACGGGAGCTTCCCGTGGCCGCGCTGTACCGCGACGACGGCATGCAGTACATGGCCAAGCGTCCGGAAGAGGTGGTGACCGGCCTGCGCCTGCGCGCCACCGCCGGGACGCGCAGCGCGTACGTCAAGCTGCGCCGCCGCGGGTCGATCGACTTCCCGATCGCCGGCGCCGCCGTCGCGGCGCGCCTGGACGGAGACGTCGTGGTGGCGTGCCGTGTGGTCCTTTCTGCGGTAGCCTCCCACCCGCTCGAGGTCGAGGCGGCGGGCGCCTTCCTGGCCGGCAAGCGCCTGGAACCGTCCTCGATCCAGCAGGCCGCCGAGCTGGCCGCCCGGCCGGCGAAGCCGCTCGACAACGCGGATCTCAGCCACTTCTGGCGCAAGAGGATGGTCCGGGTGGTCGTCGAGCAGGCCCTGGCGGCCGTGAGCGACCAGACCCCCCGGTTCGACGGTTAAGCTATCGGATCGGTAACGTTTCTTGATTCATCATCCGTCATACATCCAGAAGGGCCAGGGAATGGTTGAGTACGCGCTCATCCTCGCCCTGATCGCGCTGATCGTGATCATCGCCTTGATCGCGACCGGCGGTCAGCTCATCAACGTCTACTCGAACATCACCGCCACGATGTGCAACTACCACGTGGGGTGTTGACTCAGCCTAAAAAGCAGCCCAGGCACGGGAAGTCTGGTCAGGGAATGGTCGAGTTCGCGCTGATCCTCGCCCTCATCGCCCTCGTCGTCATCGTCGCCCTGTTGCTCACCGGGGGCCAGGTGACCAACCTCTACTCGAACATCACCGCCACGATGTGCAACTACCACGTGGGGTGCTGAGAATCACCCCGTAACCGGCACCGACGCCGCCGCCTGGGCGGCTCGGGCAGCGTTCTGGCGGATCGTCTCCATATCGTTCCGGGCGAGCGCCTCGGCCGGGAACAGCGATCCCGTCAGCCCCACCGCCTTGACGCCGAGCTTGAGGTAGGCGGCGACGTCCTCGATGGGCACGCCGCCCGATACCCACAGCGGCACGCCTCCCATCGGCCCGGCCAGCGCCTCGACGTAGCGCGGGCCGCCGACCGGGGTGATCGGGAAGACCTTGACCAGCCCGGCACCCGCGAGCCGCGCCTGGTAGATCTCGGTTGGGGTCAGGGCGCCGAGGACGCACAGGATGTCATGCTCCCGGCAGGCGTCACCCACCTCCGGCAGCAGCACCGGGGTGACCACGAATGCGGCCCCGGCGTCCTTCGCCTCCTTGACCGCACCCGGGTCCCAGACGGTGCCGACGCCGACCGGGTACCGGTTGCCGGTCGTCGCCACCAGGCCGCGGATCAAGTCGAAGCAGGAAGGGACGGTCTTCGTGATCTCGATCGAGCCGATTCCCGCCTCGAGCGCCGCCAGGCACGCCTGGAAGCCCGCCTCGGCGTTGTCGGTGCGCAGGACGCCGCAGAGGCGAGTGGGAAAGGCCTCGGCGACGCTGCGCATCGAAGTGACATTACACTGGTACATACGTATGACCGGCCCTCCGACGGTCACTGAAAGCACTCGGGACCAGATCATCCACGCGGCCGCCGACTCGCGCCTCGAGAACGGCTACTCCGGCACCAGCGTGCGGGCGATCGCCTCCAAGGCGGGCGTCGCCATCGGCAACCTGCAGTACTGGTTCCCCACCAAGTCCGAGCTCCTCGTCGAGGCGTGGCGCTACCTCACCGCGAAGTCGGTCGAGGAGCTTCGCCGCACCTTGAACTCCCTGACCGACCCCCTCGAGGTGCTCGAGGTCGGCGTCGAGTCGTACTGGGACTCCTTGCGCCGGCTCGGAGACGTCCAGCTCGCCGCCTTCGACCTGCTGGTCCAGGCCCCCCGCACCGAGCGACTCCGCGCCTACCTCCCGGAGCTGTTCACGCGGTACCGCGAGGTGATCCAGGAGCAGCTCGACCGCCTGGAGGAGGACGGCCGGATCCGGCTCACGGTCCCAAGGGACGTGCTGGTTCCGCTGGTCCTGAACACGGTGCTCGGGTTCGGCCTCTACTACGTCGTCACCCGGGACGACGAGTCCTGCCTGCGCGCCCTTTCGGCTTTCCGGCTGCTCGCGGGCAGCGTGATCGAGCCGGTGAACTGATGTCCGTCCAACTGCTCGAACCCGAGCTCGACCGCCTCGAGGCCCTGTGGAGCGACGGCCTGGCTGAAACCTACCGCGCCTACCTCGAAGACGTGGGTCACTATGCGCCGGATGTGCAGCCGAGGATGGCGCTCGCAGCCGCCCTGGTCGAGGTCGGGATCCGCCTTCAAGGCCTGGGCGGCCGGGCGGCGGCGCCGATCACCCTGCTGATGGGCGACCTGTGCCTCGCCCGGGGCTCGCGCCTCCTCGCCGACCACGCCCCGCTCGCCGTCCAGGTGGCGTTCGCGCGGGCGATAGAGTCGCTTTCCTCGGCCGCGGCGTCCGCCGAGCCGTCGCCGCCGGCACGCCGCCTCCTCCAGGACGCGCTCGCGGCCCGCTGATGGCGCACCGCCTCGACTTCAAGACCAGGGCGACGACCGAGTTCATCGACATCACCGCGCGCCTCCAGGACGAGATCCGGCGTTCCGGGTTGCGCAACGGCAGGGTCCACCTGCAGTCCCTGCACACCACGGTTGGGATCGCGGTCAACGAGAACGAGCCGCTGCTTCTACGCGATTTCGCGGTCCTGCTCGAACGCTTGGCCCCCGCGGGCGCCGGGTACGAGCACGACGACTTCCAGCGCCGCATCGACATTCCGCTCGACGAGGCGGTCAACGGCCACGCGCACTGCCGGCAGCTGCTGCTGAGCGCGTTCGCGACCTTACTCGTCGAAGACGGTCGGCTCGTGCTCGGACGCTGGCAGTCGGTCTTCGCCGTCGAGCTCGACGGCCCGCGCCGCCGCCAGCTTGCGGTCCAGCTCGAGGGCGACTTCGCGCACCGCGCCAAGGAGCCTGGCGAGTCACTGCTCGGCCGCTCTGCGGCCGAGTCGTTGGTGGAAGTCGAGCTCGCCCGCCAGCTCCTGGTCGACCCGGAGCCCATCGCGACACCGATGCGCCGTCTGGTCGAGGCGGGCGGGAAGCGCCTCCGCCCCCGGCTCGTCCAGCTGACGTCGGGCGTCGGTCCGCACCACGACCCGCTGCGCGCGGCCGAGCTCGCCGCTGCGGTCGAGCTGCTGCACAACGCGACATTGATCCACGACGACTACGTGGACGAGAGCACGCACCGACGCGGGCGGCCGACCGTCGCCGCGGCCGAAGGCGCCGAGCGGGCCATCGCGGTCGGCGACTTCTACTTCGCCAAGGCGACGCGCCTCATCGCGCAAATGGGAAACCCGGGCGTCACGTCGGCCGTCGCCGAGGCGCTCGAGGCGATCTGCGCGTCGCAGATCGACGACGTCGCCCTCCGCGGCTCCTACCCGGGCGACCGTGAGTCGTACATGCGCGTCATCCGCGGCAAGACGGCGTCGCTCTTCTCCGCGGCGTGCGCGTCCGGCGCCCTGCTGTCGGGCGCGAACGACGGCACGGTCGCGGCGCTGCGACGCTACGGCGACCTGCTCGGAACCGCCTTTCAGATGGCCGACGACGTGATCGATTTCAGCCCCAGCTCCGGCAAGCCGGTCGGCCTCGACATCCGGCAGCGCGTGCTGTCGCTGCCTCTGATCTACGCCGCGGAGGACCGCGAGGTCGGCCCGGAGGTGAGGCGGCTTCTCGCGGGGTCGCTCGGCGACGCCGAGGTGGGACGCGTGACGGAGCTCGTCACGTCGACCGACGCCCTGCCTCGCGTGCGGCGCGAAGCCGAGGCTCTCATCGACGAGGCGGTGCGCGAGCTCGAAGACATCGAGCTGGACGGCCTGCGCTCGACGCTCGTCAGCGTCGCGCGGTCCGCCGTCGACCGCAACTCCTAAAAGGGAGCTCGGCGAAAAAGAAGCGGCCCAACAAACCGATCCGCTTCCGGTTCGCTCCCCGACGGCTCCTCCTTGCGGAGGATCCCCCGAGTCGCTCCCCGGTCGCTTCCCGGCCCGTTGGGCCGTCCGTAAAGGTATGGGCCGCGGCCCTTCGCGTCAACAAGAAAATCCGCGGCTTAGCCAGGCGACGCAACGTTGCCGCTCATGACGTGAGCTCGTACGTCACCTGGACGGTCACGGTCACCGAGCTCACTCCCGGCTGGAC
>CBJLKR010000204.1:0-4319 GCA_966423695.1 uncultured bacterium
TCTCGACACTTCGCTGGCCTTCATGGCCGGGATCCTCGAGGAGCTCGCCAAAGGGCTCGCGGTCGTGCTGCTGTTCCTGGTCATGCGCAACGATTTCGACGACGTCGTCGACGGCATCGTGTACGGCGCGGCGGTGGGGCTCGGCTTCAATTTCCTGGAGTCGGTCAGCTACATGACCAACCTGTACTCGATCTTCTCGCCCGAAGGGCAGGGCGGTGTCGCCGCGGGTATCCAGTGGTACGGACGCCAGGTCCTCGGCCTGTTCTTCGGCCACGCGACCTACACGGCGTACATCGGCGCCGGCGTCGGCATCGCGCGCCAGCTCCCCTCGATGCGGCAGAAGGTGCTCGCCATCGTTGCGGGTTTCCTGGTCGCCATCGCCGGGCACTTCTCGTGGGACGCGTGGGTCAACCTCTTCCCCATTCCGAACACGCTGCTCGGGCTGGCCGCGATCCACCTGCGCACGCTGATCATGAACGGGCCCTTCACCGCCGGCCTGATCGCGCTGCTGCTGTTCGGGATTCGCTACGAAGGGCAGAACCTCGTCGATCAGATGCGCAAGGAGGCGGGCAGCGGGCGGGGAGCCATCCTGCCCAACGAGGTGCCCGTCCTGGCGAGCCCGTGGCGCCGGCTGCGTCAGCGCGTGCACGCTTTCCGCCGTGCGGGCTTCCGCGGCTATTTCGATGTGTCGCGGCTGCAAACCGCGCAGCTTGATCTCGCCATGGAGAGGTGGCACCGCGAGCGGCGCGAGATCGACACGCCGATGGAGGCCGAAGAAAGGTTGAGGGAGCGCGTGATCGGCCTGCGGCACTGGGTCAGCGCGGCTTAACGACCTGGGTTGGCGGCGGGGATTTTTTCTGCTTCACTCCCAGCCCAGGCGCGTCGGATGGGGGTGGGCACCGACGGGAGGAGGGTGGGCCCGCGAAGGGGCCCCAGCTCACGCCGGCAGGCGCCCGCCGACAACCCGCGCGATGACCAGCGTCACGAGCCCGGCCGCCGCTCCCCAGGTGATCGCCGACACCGCCGGGTCGCTGAAATCCGTCCCGCTCAGCACGGCGTGCAGGAACGTCAGCGCGAAGGCCGCGTACGCCAACCGATGCACCCACAGCCACACGGCGGCGCGCATTCGCCTCTTCATGTAAGCCGCGACCGTCACGGCGACGAGCAGATCGAGCGCCAGGGCGCCGAGCGCGATCGCCAGCGTCCCGTAGCTGGCGTGAAACGGAATCACCACGTCGAGCACGCCGATGCGCGCCGTCGCGTCGAGCAGCAACGCGACGATGTGGACGCCCGCGAGCGGAACCCACAACACCACCGTGTATTCGTGCAGCGACCGCAGGGCGCGATTGCTCCCGAGCCAGTCGAGGACGGCCGTGCGCATCGCGATCCCGGTCAGCAGCGCGATCGCGAGCGCGGCGTACGAGCTCAGCCCCGCGACGCGTGCGAGCATCCAGAAGAACTGGTCAGCAGTCATTGGATATCGTGCTCACGACGCGTACGTCGACGCCACCGGCGGCTCGGCGGTCGGTTGGACCGGCGGGCCGACGACGAGGACGGCTCCAGCGGACGCGCCACTCGCGCTTTCGCGCGCGCCCAGGACGGACGGGTGCAGCGGCGCCGCCGGGTTCTTCAGGTGCGCCGAAACGTAGACGGCGGACGCCAGCGTCGACGCCAGGGTCAAGGCCGTCGCCGCCGCCTTCAACAGGACCGGCCGCAGCACGGCGCTAGACCGCGACCGGTGCCTTGAGGAATGGGACCTGGTCGAACGTCTCGCCGAGGATCTCGCGCGCGTCCGCACCCAGGTGTCCCGCGAGGATCTCCTGGTAGACCGACCGGAAGTCGACGGCGTACTTGCGCTTCCCGGTGTCTTCGAGCTGGGTCAGGCTCGGCTCTGCTCCGTCCACCCCGCCGCGCACGGGGGCGCCGATGAGCAGGAGTGGCGCGGCCGCTCCGTGGTCGGTGCCACCGCTGGCGTTCTCCTTCGGCCGGCGCCCGAACTCGGACCAGGTGGCGATGAGCACCTTGTCCGCCATGTTGTGGGCGGCCAGGTCCTGGTAGAACGCCGACACGGCCGAATCCAGGTAGCCCATCAGGTCGTCGTGTCGGTTGAGCTCGGTGTAGTGCGTGTCGAACCCGCCGAGCGTGACGTGAAGCAGCTTCACGCCGGTCCCGGTGACGATGAGCTCGGCGGCGAGCTGAAGGGCCGCCGCAAGCTGGTTCTTGGACGAGTAGACGAGCTTGACGTTGTCGGAGTAATCGGCCATCGGCTGGTACGTCGACGCGGACGTGCGCAGCGTGGCCATCGTCTCCGTCGCGGTTGCTATCGCGGTGTCGAACAGGGCGCCGTAGATGCCCGGCGTGCCCTTGTAGAGAGCGCCGACCGCGGCCTCGACCTCGCTGCCGCCGGTGAACCCGAATTTCTTCTGGTCCTGGATCACGGTCAGCGTCGCTTGCAGGTCACGCAGCGCGCCGGGCGCATCGGTGGCGCCGCACGCGCAACCGGTCAGGGGATGGCCGTTCGAGTCGTAGCTCGTCGCCAGCGTGCGCCCGAGCCAGCCGTCCACCTGCCGGCGCGTCGGGTCACCCGTCTCCCAGATCCGGATCGACTCGAAGTGAGAGAAGGTCGGGTTCGGATAACCGACGCCGCGGACGATCGCGACCTTACCGCCGTCCCACAGCCTCTTGATGCCGGCCAGGTTCTGATTCAGCCCGAACTCGGCATTGATGGGCAACGCCTTGGCGACCATGGGTCCGGCGAGCTTCGGGCGGAGGTCGTGCAGAGCCGGGTCGGCGATCGGCACCAGCGTCCGCAGCCCGTCGTTGCCCCCGGCGAGCTGGATCATCACCAGCACGTTGTCGTTCGAGACGCCCTCTCTCTTGGCGGCATAGACGGCTCGCGCAAACGCGTCGGGAACCGCTGCGTAGCCGGCCGCGAGACCAGACGCGCCGGCACCGAACACGAGACCGGCCTTGAGAAAGTCCCGCCGCTTGAGCTGATTGATGCCGACTTCTTTCTTCATCTCTGCCCTACTTGAGCTGGAATTCCGGCGATGCGAACGTGATGAACCAGCGAGCCCGGTCGTCGGTGGTCTGAGCGAGCAGCGCGGCGGTCTGGGCGCCGACGACGTTGTCGAGGTGCAGCCGAACGGCGTCTTGGGCGGGCGGAATCGAGCCTTGTTGACTTGCGATCACGGCGGTGGCGAAGTTGACGCGCTCGACGACCGTGTTGGAAGAGATCCACGACTCGTTGTTCGGCCAGCCATTGACGTCGGGCGGATCGAACAGCGTCTGGCCCATGCCCGATCCTGACGTCGCGATGAGCCGCGACAGCGAGGTGCCGCCCAACGCCCGCGCCACGCCGATCATGAACTCGGCCGGCGATTTCACCAAGCCGCGATAGCCGTCGGCGGCGACGAACTCCGGGCTCGTGAACACCGCGTGCATGAGCGTCTTCATGTCGTACTTGCTGCGCCGAAACACATCCGCGATTCGGTTCACGTAAGCGGCGCTCGGCCGCCCGCTCACGAAGTGGCGCGCGAGCTTGGCCACGATGAAGGCCGCTGTCGCGGGTTGCGCGAGGATGCGGTCGATCACCCCCTCGGTGTCCAGGCGGCCGGTGTGGCCGAGAAACGTGACGCCGCCCGAGTACGCGCGACGCGGATTGAACACTCCGGTCTTGGGTGTGTTGTAGACGGGCAAGCTGCGGTTGCCGTTGCCGGCCGCGATCGAGTCGGGCCGCGGGAGCTGCCAGCCGGCCAGAGCCTTGGCCCCTTCGCGCACATCGTCTTCGGTGTAGTTGCCCGCGCCCATCGTGAAGAGCTCCATGAGCTCGCGCGAGTAGTTCTCGTTGGGGTTCTGACCCGTCGACGTCGCCAGGTCGAGGTAGCGCAGCATCGCCGGGTCGACGGTGACCTGCATGAGCATCGACCGCAGGTCGGTCATCGCCATTCGCCGCCACGTCAGGTTCTGCCAGTAGACGAACGTGTTGTCGGCCGCCTTGCGGTAGTCGGTGGTGAAGTGACCGTGCCAGAACAACGTCATGCGCTCGGCGAACGGCGTCGGTGTCGTCAGCATGTGGTCGATCCACCACTGCTGCAGCTGACCGATCGGAAAGCGGCCGCCCGGCGTGCCGGCCGTCGAGAGCGCCGGTGGTTCCGCAGGCCTGGTCTCCACAAGCCGGTCGACGGTCCTGTCGAAGCCGTCCGCCAACGCGCTTTCGAGCTGCGCCGGCGTGTACCCGAGGGTCGCCCGGCGCAAGAGCTGGGCGACGCGCGCGGACTCGGCACCGAGAGGCGAGATCCATCCGCCCGCGGACGCGG
>CBJLKR010000205.1:0-4283 GCA_966423695.1 uncultured bacterium
CCGCCTATGCGCAGGATCAAAACAATTGATCCCGCTTATAGGCGCAACCCGCCTAGGCTGCGCGTTAGAGATACAGGGATGGGCGAAACCGAAGCGATTCTTTACGGCTCAGACGAATGCGAGGAGTCGACGGCGATGGCCGAGCTCCTGCGCTCGATGGGTGTCAGCTTCCGTCTCCGGGTCGTGAACCGCGACGACGCGGCGATGACCGAATGGGAGGCGCTCGACGGGGAGCGGGTGCCGATGCTGCGCATGGGCCACCACGTGATCGTGCGCGGCTTCGACCAGGTCCGGCTCCAGCAGCTGTTCGGCCTGGTGGGCTGCTGACCCTCTAGCTCCGGACGCGCGACCCCTTCGGGTCGTACAACGGCTCCCCGGCGATCGTGCCGCTGACCCACGTGCCGAAGATGTCGACCTCGACCCGCGTCCCAACGGCGCACTTGGACGGCACGTAGGCGTACGCGATCGATTTCGCGATCGTGTAGCCGTAGCCACCGCTCGTGACCCTGCCGACGACCTCGCCGCCGACTTGCACCGGCTCCGAACCGAGCACCACCAGGCGCGGCTCGTCGAGCACCAGGCACGCAAGCCTCGTCTCGGCCGGCGTGTCGCGACGCTTGACCAGCGCCTTGCGGCCGATGAAGTCGCCCTTGTCGAGCTTGACGCAGAAGCCGAGCCCCGCCTGATAGGGGTCGGTGTCCGGCGTGATGTCCGCGCCCCAGACGCGGTACCCCTTCTCGAGACGAAGCGAATCGACGGCCTTGTAGCCGCCCGCCGTGAGACCGGCGGCGTGTCCCGCCTCGCGCACCGTGTCCCACAGGCGCAGGCCGTACTCGCTGGGGCAGTACAGCTCCCAGCCCAGCTCGCCGACGTACGTGACGCGAAGCGCAAGGCACGGCACGGTCCCCACCGCGATCTCGCGCGCGCTCATGAACGGGAACGCGGCGTTGGAGAGGTCGGCGGGCGTCGTCTTCTGGAGGATCTCGCGCGCCAGGGGTCCCCACAGGCCGACGCACGTGTAGGCCGACGTCACGTCCTCGACCTCGACCGAGCCGTCGTCGGGAGCGTGGTCGCGGATCCACGATTGGTCGTGCATGCCGAACGCCGTGCCCGTGACGATCCGGAAGCGGTTCTCGGCCAGGCGAGTCACGGTGAAGTCGCACTCGATGCCGCCGTCCTCGTTGAGCATCTGCGTGTACGTCAGCGCGCCGGCGGCGCGCGCGACGCGGTTGTCGCACAGGCTTTCGAGGAACGCCGCCGCCCCACGGCCGCGGACCTCGATCTTGGCGAAGGACGTGAAGTCGAAGATGGCCGCCGCTTCTCGACACGCGGTGTGCTCCACGCCGATCGCGGGCGACCAGAGCCGGCCCGCCCAGCCGTGCGGCCGCAGCGACTGGTCGCCCGCGGTGCCGTTCGGCTCGAACCAGTTCACGCGCTCCCACCCCGACTTCTCGCCGAACGCCGCGCCGAGATCCTTGAGGCGCGAGTAGAGCGGCGACACGCGCAGCGGCCGGCCCGCGCTGCGCTCGTGCCCGGGGTACTTGACGTCGTAGTACGTCGAGTACACCTCGTGGGTGCGCGCGAGCGTGTATTCGCGGCTCGCGTACGCGCGGCCGAAACGGCGCGAGTCCATCTCCCACACGTCCAGGCTCGGCTTGCCTTCGACGATCCACTCGGCGACGAGCCGGCCCATTCCACCGGCGCCGGCGAGACCGTGGGCGCAGAAGCCGGCCGCCACCCAGAACCCGCGCACCTCGCTGGGTCCGAGGATGAACTCGTTGTCGGGCGTGAACGCCTCCGGACCGTTGACCAGGCGCACGACCTCGGCGTCCTTCAGCGAGGGCGTGCGCACGATCGCGTTGCTCATCAGCGGCTCGAAGCGTTCCCAGTCGGGCTCGAGGAGGCGGCCGTTGAAATCGCTCGGGATGCCGTCGAGCCCCCACGGCTGCGGGTTGCGCTCATAGCCGCCCATGACGAGGCCGCCGGACTCGGGGCGGTAGTAGACGAGCAGCGACGGGTCGCGCATGGTCGGCATATCGAGGGGGAGCCCCGATGGGCGCGTGATGAGGTACTCGTGCGCGAACGGGACCAGCGGCACGTTGACGCCGGCCATGCGGCCGATCTCGGGCGCGAACATCCCGCCCGCGTTGACGACGAGGTCGGTCTCGATGTCGCCCTTCTCGGTGACGACTTTCCGCACCCGGCCGCCGGCCACCTCGACGCCGGTCACGCGCGTGTCCTCGCACACCTCCGCGCCGCGCCGGCGCGCGCCCTCGACCAGCGCGAACGTCAGCTGGCTCGGGTCGATGTATCCGTCGGTGGAGAGGAAGGCCGCCCCGAGCACGCCGTCGGCGGTCATGGGCGGGAACATGCGCTGAGCCTCGGCGGCGGAGACGAGCTCCAGCGGCAGGCCGAACGTCTTCGCCCAAGCGGCCTGGCGCGTGAGCTCCTCCATGCGCTCCTGGCTCGAGGCGAGGCGAAGCGAACCGACCTCGTGCCACCCCGTCTCGAGCCCGACCTCGTCCTTCAACGTGCGGTAGAGGTCGACCGAGTTCATCATCATCCGGGTCAGCGAGAGCGAGCCGCGGAGCTGGCCGACGAGCCCCGCGGAGTGAAAGGTCGAGCCGCTCGTCACGCGGGCGCGCTCGACCAGGACGATGTCCTTCCAGCCCAGGCGCGCGAGCCAGTAGAGGATGGACGCGCCGCCGACACCTCCGCCGATCACCACGGCACGGGCGTGCGTCCTCACGGCCCCTCCGGCCGGCCCGGCCGGCGACCTCCCCATGCTGCGCATGGGGAGGCGCTGCGTGTCGTCAAAAGCGGCCTAGGCGCGGGCCTCCGCCGGGGTCGTCGAGGTCGCCGGCGCCCGGCGCTGGGCGACCAACCAGTAGATGAGGCCGATGGCAAGGATGATGCCGAGAGTGAACTCGTACACCGGGATGTTCTGCAGAAAGCCCGGGAAGGTCACGTTGGGAAGCGCGCTGACCGGCGGGTTCTGACCGCCGGCGGACGCGTCGCGCGGCCACAGGAAGTTGATCTCCATGGCGACCCCCCAGACGAGGCCGAGGATGTTGACGATCAAGCCCCACGAGCCGAGCTTGAAGGGCGCGTCCTCCTTCGGCCAACCCTTGAGGCGCGCGAGCAGGATGGCGAGGTTGCCGAGGATGTACGAGAGGTAGATCATGCCGGTCGCGCCGATGGCGATCGTCGCCGCGCCGGTGTAGTACAGGAGCGGCAGGCCGGCGAGCACGCCGATGACGATGCACGTGCCGATCGGGGTGTGGAGCGTCGTGTGGACCCGGTTCCAGACGCGTCCGAGCGGCAGCTTGCCGTCGCGCGCCATGCCGAACGCGAGGCGGATCGTCGACGTCTGGATGGCCAGGCAGCACACGTAGATGGCGGCGAACACCACCAGCAGGTACAGGTTGGCGGCCCAGCCGGGGAAGTTGCCTTCGATGATGGTGACGAGCGGGAAGGGATACTTGCCCGCGCCCGTGTCGGCGACGAACTTGGACATATCGCCGGGGATCGCGATGACGGCGGCGAAGAGGAAGATCGCGCCGATGATCGCCGCGCCGACCACGGCGGCGATGACCGCGCGCGGGGCCTCGCGGCGGGGGTTCTTGGTCTCCTCGGCCAGCGTGCTCGCGGTGTCGAAGCCGTAGATGACGAACAGGGACATGAACATCGCGCCGAGGAAGGTGCCGACAGCGTTGCTGCTGCCGAGGTAGCTCGTGTCGGTGAAGACCGAGACGGACTGGTGGTGGTAGAAGAGAACGAGGATCAGCGCGAACACGACCATGCCGAGGATCTCGAACACGACACCCGTGTTGTTCACGATCGCGACCAGCCGCACGCCGAAGATGCTCAGCAAGGTCGTGCTGAGGAGGACGAGCGCGGCGACGTTGCGCTCGGTGTCAGGGTCGGTGCCGATGCTGAAGCCGAAGACGTTGTTCAGAAGGGGGATGAGGACGAGGGGCACGGTGGCGACGACGGCGGCGACGGTCAGCACGCCGGCGAACAGGTAGATCCAGCCCGTGAACCATGAGAACGTGCGGTTGGACAGGTATTTCGTCCACTGGTACACGGAACCCGCGACGGGAAAGTGCGAGCTGACCTCGGCGAAGTTGAGGGCGATGATGAGCTGCCCAACGACCACGATGGGCCAGCTCCACCAGAAGAAAGGCCCGGCCAGCGCGATGCCCAGGATGAACAGAGTGAAGATGCCGGTCGACGGCGAGATGTACGAGAACGCGACCGCGAAGCTCGAATAGACGCTGAGC
>CBJLKR010000206.1:0-4223 GCA_966423695.1 uncultured bacterium
GTCGGTTTCGTCGGCCTAGGCAACATGGGCATCCCGATGACGACGCGCCTCGTCGCTGCGGGCTACCAGGTGCGCGGCTTCGACACGTCGCCGGCAGCCATGGCGAACTTCACCGCGATCGGCTCCTCCGAAGCCGGCGGCGCGGCGCTCCCCGCCGCATCGCTCGGCTCGTTCGGTTCGCTTGGCTCGGCCGGATCGGCTACACCGCCCACCTCTCGGGCATCCTTTTGAACGTCCACCACTCCGAGCGCATGCTGTCCGGCCTGCGCCGGCGCGTCGCCGCGATCGGTAAGCAGACAGAGTCGCGCGTCACCCTGGTCGGCCACAGCCGCGGCGGTTTGCTGGCGAAGGTGCTGGCCCAGCGCAAACCGGAGGACATCGAGCAGGTCGTCGCGCTTGGGTCGCCGCTCGCCGACTGGACAGACCTCGCGGCGATCACGCATCACGCGGTCGGCGTCGTGCGCACGGCCAACGAGCTCGCGTATGGACGCAAGCTGAATGTCGAGGGCCGGTTCACGTACGACCTGAAGCTGCCGCCGTCGGTGCCGACCACCTCCATCTACACCAAGGCGGATGACGTGGTGAACTTCCGCTCCTGCCTGCGGCCGGATATCCCGGCGATTCCCGTGTGGGGCACGCACAACGGCCTCACCGTGAACCCGGAGGTTTACCGCGTCCTCGGCCGGCTGCTGGCGCGGCCCCGGCGATGATCGCGCTCGCGGTCGCGATGTCGCTCGTGGCGGCAGTCTTCCACGGCACGTGGAACGTGCTCGTCAAGGTGACCGGAGATCCGATCACGACGTTCCGCCGTGCCACCGCGATGGCCGCGGTGGTCGCCACCGCCAGCCTCGTGCCGGCGTGGCTGGTCTTCGGCCGGCCGGAGCTCAGCCCGGCTGCCGCCGCGCTCTGCGTGCTGTCGTCGTTGCTGGAGACCGCGTACCTCTGGCTCCTTTCGTCGGCCTACCGCCAGGGCGAGCTGTCGACCGTGTATCCGATCGCGCGAGGTTCGGCGCCGCTCATGAGCGTGTTCGTGGGGCTCCTGGTCCTCGGCGAGCGGCTCAGCGCGCCCCAGCTGGTGGGCGTCGGCCTGCTGCTCGTGGGCATACTGTCGGTCACGATCTCGCAGGCTCGCGGCCGCGCCACCCTGCCGGCGCTGATGACGGGCGTCGCGATCGCGACCTACAGCTCGGTCGACCGCATCGGCGTGCGGCTGGCCACGCCCTGGCTCTATGCGTGGCTCCTGTTCACGCTCATGGCGATCGCGCTGCCGGTGTCGATCTGGATCGCGTCAGCCCTCGGCCGCTACCGCCCGCCGGTGTCTGTGCGGCAGCCGACGTGGAGGCAGGCCCTGCTGATCGGGGCGTTCTTCTGGGCCGGCTACTTTCTCGTCCTCTGGGCCCTGAGCCTGGCGCCGCTCGCCGTCGTCGCGCCGGTGCGCGAGATCGCGATCGTCGCCGTCGCGGTCTGGGGGGTGTGGCGCCTGCGGGAGCGCGAACGCGCCGCGATCAAGCTCTCGGGGGCCATCGCCACCCTTGCCGGAGTAGCCCTGCTGGCCGTATGACCCGGTGGTAAGGTAACCCTGTCCCCGGAGTCGGGGGCGATCGCCGAGGTCGCTCTTCTCGAAAGGACCCGTGCGTTCGCGACTTGCTTTCGAGAAGGGGGGTTCGCCGATGCCTACAGGGACGATCAAGAAATTGGTCTCCGATCGGGGGTTCGGTTTCATCGCCGCGGAAGACGGCAAGGAGTACTTCTTCCACCGCACGGGCCTCGACTCGAACGTGAACTTCGACTCTCTCGCCGGCGGCGAGCGTGTCTCGTTCGAGATCGAGCCGAGCCAGAAGGGCCCCCGGGCGAACAGGATCAAGCTGGCGTAGCTTTCGATCCACGACAGGCCGGTCGCCGCACGCGACCGGCCTTGTTGTTTTCAGGTACCGGCCACCCGGGCGATTCAGGTATTTCCCACCTTATGGAGCCCGCCGGCCGAAACCTAGCCTGACCGCATGAGCGACAACTACCGTCTCTACACCCAGAAGGTGCGCGAAGCACGGTCGAAGCGGCGGACCGACGGACCGCTGCGGGCGCAGCTCGACGAGCTGTTCGACACCGTGCGGTGGTGCGAGCGAGTCTGGGCGATAGAGGATCGAATCGACCGCGAGCTCGGCCACGGTTCCTGAGGCTCCGTCGGGCGCGGTTCCGAGGGAGTGGCCGCGAATGGGCGCCTTTTTGTTTTGATGGACCCGGTGTTCGTCCTCGAACCGAAAGGCGGTTATTCGCTGCGCGAGAGCGCGCGCTTCATCGATGCGTGGCATGAGGCGCCGTCGGACGGAGACGCGACCGCCGGGCACCTGCACCTCGCCTTCTTGACGGACGGCGACTGGACGCCGGCGGGCGTCTGCCTGACGCAGGACGCGGGCGGCGCGGTTCGAGGTGAGGTGCATGGGAACGTGGCGGCGGAGGCCGTGCAGGCGCAAACGGCGCGAATCCTGAGCCTCGACGTCGACGGTCGGGCATGGCAGGACGTCGGCAGGCGCGACCCGGTGGTCGCACGGCTGCAGACCATGTTTCCAGGCTTCCGGCCGGTCAACTGGTCGAACGCGTACGAGGCTGCCGCGTGGTGCCTCATCTCGTCGCGCATCGCGATGCGGCAGGCGCAGGCGGTGAAGGAGCGCATTTGCCGCGAGCTTGGCGCCCCCGTCGACATCCACGGCCATCGGTTGTGGTGCTTCCCCGCGCCGCAGTCCCTTGTCGGGTTGGAGTCGTTTCGCGGGCTGTTCGGGCGCAAGGTCGAGTACCTCGCCGCGCTCGCCCATGCCGCGCTCGCGGGCGATCTCGACACCGAGATGCTACGGAGGCTGCCGGCTGACGAAGCGCTCGCGCGCCTGCGCCGGCTCAAGGGAATCGGAGAATTCGGTTCTCAGCTCGTCCGGCTGCGTGCGTTGAGCGCCGTCGACGAGCTGCCCACGGCGGAGCCGCGACTCCTCGAGGCCGTTCGCGCGCAGTACGGGCTGCCCCGCACGCCGGGCATCGACGAGCTCGCCAAGATCGCTGAGAGCTGGCGCCCGTTCCGCATGTGGGTTGCGGTGTCGCTGCGGCGGACGCTCGCGGGCGGCGCCGGCATGATGCACTCGCGCGCCGCGGGTTAGTGCGAGTTGCTCCTGACGAGCACCATCGCGCCCGTCCAGAGCACGCCGCCCGTCACCAGGAGCACCCACATCGTCCACGGGATGAGGCTGAGCTGGACGAGCGCGCCGAAGATGCACATCGCGGCGGCGCCGGCGAGCAGGAACGCGCCGGGCAGCAAAAGCCACGCCGAGTACCACGGCGGCTGCAGGGAGTCTCCGCGGTTGATCAGGCGGCCGGCCGCGAACACCACCACGGCGGTCACGACCGCAGGGGCCGTGAGCCCAAGCGCCCAGCGCAGACCGACCGCGCCCGCGAGCGCGGCGACGACCGGCTGCACGCCCGCCATGGCGAGCCCCGCCGCCACGGCGAAGGCGACCAGGCGCAGCATGACCGACGGGTGCGGCACGTTCGGCGCTTAGTGTGGGGCGGGTGCGCGCCGGCCGATGCGCGGTCAGGCGATGGCGAGAATCACCAGGTTCCGCGCCGTCGTCTCGATCCGCCCGGGATGCTCGCGACGGAGCACGTCGGTCGCCTCGGCGATGAACTCCCGCCGCGGGCCCTCGTCGAGCCCCTCGAGCCGCGCCGCGCAATCCCACCAGCTCGCGAACATCCCGACCAGCTGCTCGGCCGACTGCCAGACCGTCTTCTCCTCGATCGTCTCGACGCGCGCCGATTCAAATCCCGCGCCCCGAGCCGAAGCGGCGAACGGCTCCGGGTCGGAGACCGTCTTCCGCGTCGCGTCCTGGTCGACCGCGCGAGGAGCCGGCGGAATGAGCCGGTCGACGACCGAGTCGAGCAGCTCCAGGACGCCCTGGCTCGGGCTGCCGACAGGTACCGAGGCCGCGAACCGAGAGCCGGCCTTGAGCACACGGCGGGTTTCCGCCAGCGCGCGATCGAGGTTCGGCACGAACTGCAGGCCGTGCCCGCACGTGGCGGCGTCGAAGGCCGCGTTCGCGAACCGCAGAGCCTCGATGTCCATCACCTCGAAGCGCGCGTTGCCGATTCCTCGGGCGCGGGCGCGCTCGATCATGCCCGGCGCCAGGTCGACGCCGACCGCCTCGCCGCCCGGAGCCACGAGTCGCGCGAGGAGGGACGTCAGG
>CBJLKR010000207.1:0-4189 GCA_966423695.1 uncultured bacterium
AGGAACGTGATGGGCACGAATAGAAGGGCCTCGATCGGCTTGTACGCGGCCGCGTACAGCGACGAGTCCACCCGGCCGTGGAAGATGAAGACCAGCGGTTGGTCGATCCTGAAGTACAGGATCGTGAGCACGAAGGTCAGAGCGAAAGGCAGCCCTTTCCAGAACCATTCGCGCAGCAACGCGGTCTCGAAGCTCCAGCCGATGACCGCGATGCGCTTGAGCGCGAGCACGACCGTGAAGTACACGCAGTCGAAGCCGTACTGCGCCGCGTAGGCCCACACGAAGTACGCCACGCCCTGGTGCGTGATCCCGCCGTAGAGAACGAACGCAAGCAGGACGACGCTTTCGAGGATGACCGCGATGGCCTCGAAACCCAGCTGTTGGACCGCGTAGAGGCCGTTGCGCAGGAGTGTCGAGTACGAGGTGAGGACCATGAGGACGAACCCGGGGACGATCAGGTCGCCGAGGCCGATCGGGTACACGAGCGCGGCGAGGATGAGCAGAGCGACGGCCGACATCAGCAGGCGGAGCGACATGACGTTGCGCAGGTAGCGCTGGATCTGGTCGCGGTGGCGCGCCCCTTCGCGCACGAACAGGACGTTGAACCCAAGGTCGAGCGCCACGCTTGCGATCGCGGCGAGGTTGATGAGCACGGAGAACGCCCCGTAGTCGGTCGTCCCGAGCTTGCGGATCATGTAGAACACCGTGAAGAGGGCGATGAGCCGGGCGACGACCTTCGCCGTCAGGACAAGGGTGGTGTTGCGGAGCGCCCTCGAGCCCAGGCCCAGGCTCGGAACGGACGGCTCGACTGCTGAGTCGTTGGCTGACAACTGACTGAATCGTAAGGCGGGCCTCGGGCGCGGGGCCTAGGCGAGAGATTCGGCGATCCAGGTGGCCGAGATCCGGGCGAGGCGACGAGCAGCGCGGTGAGCGCATCGCAATGCGTGAGCGAGCAGCGCAGGAGCTGAGGCCGGAGATCGGTCGCATGGGCGCCGAAGATCCGCCGAGGAGCCCGCGCTCGAGGCTCAGCTGGCTACACTCGAACGCCGTGGCGGATCGGATCCGAATTCTGAGCGGCATGAGGCCGACGGGCCGTTTCCACCTGGGCAACTACCTCGGCGCGGCGAAGAACTGGGTCGAGCTGCAGGACCGGTACGAATGCTTCTACTTCGTCGCCGACTACCACGCCCTCACCACCGAGCCCGACGGACACAAGGCCGAGGACAAGGTCTTCGACCTGGCGGCGGACCTCCTGGCGGTCGGCATCGACCCGAAACGGAGCGTCCTTTACCTCCAGTCGAAGGTGCCCGAGGTCGCCGAGCTCACCCTCCTCCTGTCCATGGTCACGCCGCTCAGCTGGGTGCAGCGCGTGCCCACTTTCAAGGAGATGGCGAAGAAGCACCCGGACAACGTGAACCTCGGCCTGTTCACCTATCCGATCCTCCAGGGCGCCGATATCCTCATGGTGAAAGGCACCGGAGTGCCGGTCGGCAAGGATCAGCTGGCGCACCTCGAGCTCGTCCGCGAGGTCACCCGGCGGTTCAACCGCACCTACAAACCGGTGTTTCCCGAACCTGGCGCGCTGCTCACCGAGACGCCTCTCGTCAAGGGGACGGACGGCAAGCAGCGGATGTCGAAGACGGTGGGCAACATCGTCGGCGTGACCGACGACCCCGAGGTCATCGGCAAGCAGGTGCTCAGCATGGTCACGGACGTGAAGCGGCCGCGCAGGACCGACCCGGGCCACCCGCGGACCTGCAACGTGTGCGCCTACTTCAAGCTCTTCTTCGAGGACTGGGAGCACTACTGGGACCTCTGCCGCAGGGCCCAGATCGGCTGCTACGACAAAAAGAAGATCCTGGCCGACCGGCTCATCGAGATCTTCCAGCCGTTCCGCGAGGCGCGCAGCGAGCTCACGCCGGACGCCGTCTTCGCCATCCTCGATGAAGGAAGCGCCAGGGCGCGAGATGTCGCGCGGGAGACGCTGCGCGAGGCTCGAGAGGCAGTCGGGCTGCCCTCCTTAGCTAACATTTGACCCGGATGGCAGACGCCGCGGCGCCGAAGCGAGTCACCCGCCGGACTTTCCTGGGTTGGTGGCTTGCGGCCCTCATGACCGCAACCGCGATCACGGGCATCATCCCGATCCTTCCCTACCTCTGGCCCGCCTCGCCGAAGGGGCAGAGCAAGGGGCCGATCAAGATCACGCTGGAAAAGCCGATCGACCAGCTCGGCGACGGCACCGCGACGAAGATCCTCGCCCCGACCAGCCCGAACTCGGCGTTCATCATGGCCGACGGCGGCGGTGACAACCAGGCCGGCGAGCTTGCCTTCGGCGGTTTCATCGTCAAGCAGGGCGGCGACGTGAAGGTGTTCGCGCAGAACTGCTCGCACCTGGGCTGCTCCGTGAGTTTCAACGACAGCGCGAAGTCCTTCGACTGCCCGTGCCACGGGTCGCGGTTCCATATCGACGGCACCGTCCTTCACGGCCCGGCGGCGTACCCGCTCTCCCACCTGTCGTGGAAGCAGGGACAGCAGGCCAACGAGATCGAGGTCGACGGCCTGGTGCTCGGGTTCTGAGCTGATGGCGATCCCGCACCCCCGCGATATCCAGGTGGCGGTGGTCGACTGGCTCGACGAGCGGTACCCGTTCTCCAAGGCCGTCGACGAGGCGCTGTACCAGCGCGTGCCGAACTTCGCGAACGCCTTCTACTACTGCTTCGGCGGGATGGTGTTCATCCTCATCGTCTTCCAGCTGCTCACCGGGGTCCTGCTGGCGCTGTACTACATCCCCGACGCCACCGGCAATCCTGCTCCGGCTTACACGAGCGTGGAGTTCATCCAGAACAACGTCTACCTCGGATGGCTCATCCGCGGCGTCCATTTCTGGAGCGCGAACATCCTGATCGTCATGGTCCTCGTCCACATGGCGCGTGTGTACTGGACCGGTTCGTATCGAGCACCCCGAGAGCTCAACTGGATGGTTGGCGTGCTGATGCTGCTCATCATCCTTGTGCTCTCGCTGACGGGCTATCTGCTGCCGTGGGACACCAAGGCCTACTTCGCGACCGAGGTGACGATCAAGATCGCCGGCTCGGCTCCCCCCGCGCAGCTGGGCTCCTTCATCCGTGAGGTGCTGCAGGGCGGGCCGGTGGTCGGACCGCCGACGCTGCAGCGCTTCTTCACTCTGCACGTGTTCGTCCTGCCGGCGCTGATCGTTCTTCTCATGTACGTGCACTTCCGGTTCATCCGGGCGCACGGCATCTCGGAGCCGCTGTGAGCGCCGGGGTACCGCGCCGGGAAGGACCGGGCGCGGCGGTGGCCGCGCCGCCGCGCGAGGTCGAGCTCGGCGAGCTCGACGGCCACGTCGGGCACACGCTCGAACCGGAATGGAAGCGCCTGCCCATCGGGCCGGACCACATCCTCTACCCGGTGCTCGTCGGCCTTGCCCTCTTCCCCATCCTCATGGGCGACGCGGGCCACCACCTCGCCGACGATATGCCCGACGAGGACACGCACCCGTTCTTCCCGGACCATTTCTGGCCGTACCCGATCATCGCCGTCGTCATGCTCATCGCCGTCGGCCTGCTCTCGGCCTTCGTGCAGAAGAACCTGCAGCTCGAGCAGTCGGCCGATCCTCGCGCTGTCACGATCCCGCGCCCCGACTGGTACTTCCTCTTCCTCTTCCAGTTCCTCAAGCTCGGGCCGGAGCTGATCATGTCGCTCGTCATCCCGCCGGTCGTCGTGGGCGCTCTGCTGGTGTGGCCGTTCATCGACGCCATCGCCGGGCCGCGCATGGCGCGACGGCTGGGATGGAAGCGGTGGCCGGTGCCGGGGCGGAACATCATCACCGGGACAGGCTGGGTGCTGTTCCTCGGCTTCATCGTCTTCCTGACGCTGTGGGCGCTGGCGGGGCCCGGGTTCTGCCTGCCCTACTTCACCGGCCCCGTCTGCGGGGCGTGAAGTTATGAGCGGGAACCCGGATGGTTCCCGCTCATCGCCCGGGCGCTGCGCGCCGGGGCTGCTCACCCTCGGGTATACGGTTTGGCTTTCGCTCAACGCCTTCCACGTTCATCGCCCGGAGACAAAGCGCCATAGTCGCGGGCGGGAATGGCCCAGACACCCAACACACACCAATGGGGTTCGGGGTCGGCCCCTCCCCCCAACCCCCCCCACACATGGGGAGGGGAGG
>CBJLKR010000208.1:0-4183 GCA_966423695.1 uncultured bacterium
CATGCCGTTCTCGCGGCCGCAGGGGAGAATCGCAGGCCCCACCGGCACGGCCCCTCTCCACCGGGGCAGGAGCGAGGCGTGGACGTTGATGGCGCCGAGGCGCGGGATCGTGAGCACCGACGCCGGCAGGATCTGGCCGTATGCGACGACCACCAGCAGGTCGGGCGCCGCGTCGCGCAGGCGCGCGATCGCGTCAGGATCGCGAATCCTCTCGGGCTGGAACACCGGCAGCCCGAGCTCTTGAGCCGCCCGCTTCACCGGCGAAGAGCCCAGACGCATTCCCCGGCCCGCGGGGCGGTCCGGCTGGGTGACGACAAGCACCACCTGCTGACCGGTGCGCGAGAGCGCACGCAGCGAGGGAACCGCGAAATCGGCGGTGCCGGCGAAGACGATCCTGTAGAAGGTGGTCTAGCCGGACGCCGCGGCGACGGCCTCTTCCCGCTCCTCGCCGACGAGCTCCTCGACGCGGCGAAGCGTGTCGAGGCTCGTGAGCTTGTCGGTGAAGAGGACGCCGTCGAGGTGATCGAGCTCGTGCTGGAAGGCACGCGCCGTGAAACCCGACGACTTGACGCGGATCTCCTTGCCATGCCGGTTCCGGCCCTTGACGACGACGGTCTCCGCGCGCTCGACCTCGCCGACCCAGCCCGGGTAGCTGAGGCAGCCCTCGTAGCCGAGCTGCTTGCCTTCGTGCTTGACGATCTCGGGGTTGACCAGGCCCCAGATCTGCTTGTCGTCGCCCTTGACGACGCACACCCGCAGCGCCACGCCGATCTGGTTGGCCGCCAGGCCCGCGCCGGGCGCGTCGATCATGGTCTCGGTGAGGTCGTCGAGCAGCCGCTGGATCGACGCGTCGACGCGCGTCACCTTCTTCGACTTCTCGCGAAGCACGGGATGCTCGAACGTGAGGATCGTCCGGACCACGGTCTGGATTTTACCCGTGGGGTCCGAAAACCCAACGTGATTGGTCGCTAGACGACCCACCTCGACCGGACCATGACGTCGCGGTCCTCGATCTCGTCGTAGCCCCGGAACGCCTGGATGCGGGTCGGCCGGAGCCGGAAGAACATCCAGCCCTCCATCTCGCGCGGGTCCCAGCCCATCGCCTTCTTGAAACCCTCGGCGACGTCGGGTGCGTCGTTGACCATGACGCTGTCCATCATCTGCGCCTCGATCACGATCGCGTCCGAAGGCGTGCCGCCGGCGAGCTTGGCGGCCGGGTTCATCGCCAGGTTGCGCGCGGTCTTGCTCGCGCCGTTCGTGGTGAACACGAGGTCGTAGCCGTCCCACCATCCCGAGACGGCGATCAGGTGGGGCCGCCCGCCGACCTCGGCGGTGGCAAGCCAGTACTCGCCCTGCCGCTCCAGCGCAGCGAGCGCGTCCTTCTTGCGGGTGACGGGATCCCTAGGTGACGGGGTCGACGTCATAGCTCCAGTCCTTGCCTTTGGGCGCCAGATGGCGCGCGCGCTCGAGGCGGTCGCCCTTCAAAGTCACCTGCCAACGGTACTCGGCACGCAGGCGATGGATGAAGGCGGGCGACGGACCCATGACGCGGATGCCCTCGATTCCGTCCTTCACCAACCCGGCGGCGATTCCGTCGGCGGCCTCACGCGCGGCCGCGGCGGCTCTGCCATCGTCACGGTCGGTGCGCGTGAGCACGGCCAGCTCGGCGTACGGCGGGAACACGAAGGCCTTGCGAGCGGGCAGCTCCGCCCGGTAGAAGCCCTCGTAGTCGCCGGCGGCCGCGCAGCGCAGCGCGTAGTGCTCGGGGTTGCTGGTCTGGACGACGACGCGCGACGGCCGGCCGTCGCGGCCGGCGCGGCCTGCGACCTGGGCGACGAGGGCGAACGTGTTCTCCGCCGAGCGGTAGTCCGGGAAGTGAAGGGGCAGGTCGGCGTCGACGACGCCCACGCACGTGACGGCGGGCAGGTCGAGGCCGCGGGTGACGAGCTGCGTCCCGACCAGGATGTCCGCGCGCCGCTCGCTGAACGTCTCCCACACGTTGAAATACGCGTCGGGCCCGCGCGCGATGTCACTGTCGAGACGCAGCACGCGCGCCTGCGGCCACAGCCGCTTGACCATGCCCTCGAGCCGCTGCGTGCCCATGCCGAGACCGCGGATGTTGCGGCTGCCGCAGTGGTCGCAGACCGACGGCATGGCGCGGGCGTAGCCGCAGTAGTGACACACCAGGCCATCGATTTCGGAGTGCTGCACGAGCGCGACCGAGCAGCCGAGGCACTGGACCGAGCGCCCGCAGTCGCGGCACAGGACGAACGTGGCAAGGCCGCGCCGGTTCAGGTAGAGGATCGTCTGCTCCTCGTCGTCGAGGGTCCTGGTGACCGCCTCGACCAGCCGGCGCGACAGGGGTTGACGGTTTCCCCCCGCCGCCTCGTCGCGCATATCGACCAGCTCGACCTCCGCGTCGTGGCCGCGGACCCGGTGCGCCATCGTCGCCAGCGCCGACTCGCCGTTGAGCGCGCCGTGGTACGTCGCCACGGACGGCGTCGCCGAGCCCATCACGAGCTTCGCGCCAGTGACGGCGGCGAGCCGGCGCGCGACCCATCCCGCCTCGTACCGGGGCGTGCGGTCCTGCTTGTACGCGTTCGAGCCCTCCTCGTCCAGGCAGATCAGCCCCAGGCGCGGAATGGGCGCGAAGACCGCCGAACGGCTGCCCAGGACGACGTTCGCATCGCCGCGCCGCGTCCGCCACCACTGCTGCGCGCGCTCGAGCTCCGTGAGCTGCGTGTGCAGCACCGCCACGCCGGTGTCGAGGCGGGCGCGGACGCGCTGCACGAGCTGCGGCGTCAGCGAGATCTCGGGCACGAGCAGCAGCACGCGCAGTCCACCGGCAAGCGCACGTTCGGCGGCGGCCAGGTACACCTCGGTCTTGCCGCTGGCGATGGCGCCGTGCAGCAGCGTGACGGGACTGGAGCCGATGACCTCGAGCGCCTCCCGCTGCTCGGCAGTGAGCGTCACGCGCTCGCGCACGGGCGCCGGGCCGGTCGCGAGCTCGAGCAGCCGGGTGTGGCGGCGCTGCCGGCTCGAGGCACCGGACCCCGACGAGCCGTTGCCGCGCACCCGCGGCGGCAGCATGGCGCGGATGCACTCGATCACCGGCACCCAGTAGTGGGCGGCGACCAGCCGGGCAAGCTCGACCTGGTGGGGCAGCAGCAGTGGATCCGCGCCCGCCGAGGCGATGGGCTTCGTCTCCACGCCCGGGTCGTCGGTCCCCAGTGAGACGACGAAGCCGTACGTGCTGCGGCGGCCGAACGGCACGGTGACGCGGTGCCCGGGAACGACGTCGACGCCGTCGGGCACCGAGTACGTATAGGTCTCGCGGCTGATCCCGCGCGCGGCCTCGACGGCCACCTCTGCGAAAAGCGTCATGGGTCAGCTAACGAGCTTAGGCAACACCAGGTCGAGGATCCGGTCCGCCATCTCGCGCTTCGTCGCCCTGACGAGCTCGTGTCGCGAGCCGTCGGCGAACAGCAGGACCCCGGCGTTGAAGTCGCTGCCGAAGCCGATATCGCGTCGTGAGATGTCGTTGGCGACGATCGCGTGCAGGCCTTTGCGCCGGAGCTTCTCCACCGCCTTGACGTCGAGCTCCGAGTCCTCGGCGGCGAAGCCGACGCGAAAGACGCCCGGAAGCGACTCGTCGCCGGCGAGCGAGGCGACGATGTCGGGAATCGACTCGAGCTGCAGCGTCAGCGTCTTGGTGTCCTCGCGGCGGATCTTGCCCGTCGCGGTGCGCGCCGGACGGAAGTCGGCCACGGCGGCGGCCATGAACAGGACGTCGGCGCCGCGCAGCGTGGTCCGCAGCTGGGCCAGCATCTCGCCGGCCGTCTCGACGCGCTGCACATCGATGCCGCGGTGCGCCGGATGGGCCGCCGTCGTGACGAGCGTGACCTTGCCGCCGCGGTCGGCGGCGGCCGACGCGAGCGCGAAGCCCATCTTCCCGCTCGAGTAGTTGCTGATGAACCGCACGGGATCGATCGGCTCGCGTGTTCCGCCGGCGGTGACGACGACGCGCCTGCCCGCGTAGTCGTAGCGCCCGCGCGCCGCGTGCACCAGGGCGTTGAAGATGGCCTCGGCCCCAGCCAAGCGGCCAGTGCCGACGTGGTCGCTCGCCAGGTGGCCCGCTTCGGGGTCGAAGATGGTAAACCGGCAGCGCCGCAACGGGGCGAAG
>CBJLKR010000209.1:0-4176 GCA_966423695.1 uncultured bacterium
GACGGGGTCGAGCTTGCCGTCCTTGGCCAGCTTGGTCAGGTCGCGGCCGTACTTCTCGAGCGCCTGGTACTTCGACTCGGGGTTCGGGTCGGTCACCCGCTGGTTGCCGCGAACGGAGCGCAGCGCGAGCAGCAGCGACTCGTGGCTGACGCCCGCGTCCTTCATGACCTTGAGGTCGGTAAGCGCGAGCACCAGGTGCTCGGTGGAGATGTACTCGTCCTTGAGGCTCTCGGCTTCCCTCTCCGCCTGCTCGAGGTGCCTCGTCAGCGCCTCGCTGAGGTACGGCCGGACGTCGCCGCTGACCTTGGGGAAGCGCTCGACAGTCGAGACCAGGGCGGGCTGCAGGGCCTGGATCGACGCGCCCGCGCGCTCGAGCAGCGTCCGGGCGACGCCTTCGTCCTGGCGGATCAGCGCCAGCAGCAGGTGCTCGGGCTCAACCGCCTGGTTCTGCGTGGCGCGCGCCAGCTCGGCAGCCTCCTGCAGAGCCTCCAGCGCTTTCTCGGTGAACCGTTCCTGCTTCACGGTTCGTTTTTCCCACCCGCGCGACGGCGCCAAACGGCTTCAACCGTATCTTGGCGGCATGCCGGAACTGCCCGAGCTCGAGGCGCTTCGGATCCGCATCGGGCCGCGCGTCGAGGGCAAGCTGATCACCGCGGCGTCGGTCAACCCGAAGAAGGCTCACCTCCTGCGCTACCCGGTCGACAACTTCGCCCTGGAGCTGCCGGCGCGCCGCGTGCTGTCGCTCACGCGCCGCGGCAAGCACCTCGTGTTTGCGACCGAGCTCGGCCGCGGCGGGGAGCCACGATGGCTCGTGGTCAACCCGATGCTGGGCGGGCGCTTCCAGGTCGGGAGCCCGGACGAGGCGGTGCCGGCAACCGAGGTGTTCACGCTCCGCATCGAGGGCAAGGTCGAGCTCCGCTACCTCGACTTCCGCGACATGGGCCGGATCTACTGGGTCGCGGATTGCTCTCGCGAGGTGCCGGCGTGGGACCTGCAGGGACCCGAGGCGGATTCCGTCGCGGCGATGGGCCTCGACGCGTTTCGCAAGAGGCTGCGGCGCTTCCGGGACGAGTTGAAGGACCTGCTGCGGAACCAGGAGTTCCTGGCCGGCGTCGGCAACGCCTACTCGGACGAGATCCTGTGGGAGGCGCGCCTCTTACCGCTGCGGCGCCGGGCGTCGCTGAAGCCGGACGAGGAAGAGGCGCTTTTCGCCGCGATTCCGCTCGTGCTGTCGCGGGCGGTGGAGGCGATCCTGGCCAACCCCAACTACGAAGAGTCCAAGCAGGACCGATCGTTCATGGCCGTGCACATGAAGGGCGGGAAGGCCTGCCCGCGGTGCGGTCACCGGATCTCGCAGATCGGCTCGAACCGCGAGCCGTTGAACTTCTGCCGCGGCTGCCAGGTCTGAGCCGCCGGGCGCTAGTGCGGCTGGATCAGGAAGTCGTTGGCCATCCAGCCGCGGCCCACCAGGTGCCACCAGATGTAGCCGTCCTGGAACACGGGTGCGCTGTCGACGGTGACGATGGTGTCCTTCGCCAGGCAGTCGAGAACCTGAGCTTTGAGGCCCGGAGCGCTGCGCACGTTCGCGCAGGCGGAGGGGACGTAGACGTGGTCGCCCGCGCCTGGGAGGTAGCCGGGGTTCTGGACGCAGGCCGCGGCGGCGTAGTGCCAGGAGGTGCCGTCGTTGGTGACGAAGACGGCGCAGGCCGAGCCGAGGGCGAGGTTGGTGCCGCCAGCGCCCAGCGTGCCGCTGGCGGCGCTGAACACCGCGGCGTTGGTGCCCACGATCGTGTCAGAGGGCGAACGCGGCTTGAAGCACGCGTCGCCGACGGTGCACTGGGCCATGTCCTTGAGCCGGAGGTCCTGCTCCGCGCCCACAGTGCCGGCGGCGAGTATGGCCTGCCCTTCGGCGGTCGTCGCGGCCCTGCCCACGCACAGGCCGGGCAGGGGTTGGGGGACGGAGCACCTGGTGGGGCCCTGCGCCGCCGTCGGTGAGGGCGAGGTGACGTTGGCAGTGGGCTGGCCGGACGGGCCTGCGCAGGCCGCGAAGGCGAAGCCGGCGATCGCCACCGCCATCCACCTGGTTCGCATGCTGGTCTAACGGACCGGTATGCGAAAGGGTGTCAGCGCGGTGCCAGAGCTGCGCGGGCAAAGGTGGCACGTGGGGGCCCTCCCCTCCGGTTCCGGCGCCCTCCCCCCGCCGACCTCAGCTCAGGCTACGGCGGGGTGTCAACCCTGCCTGTTAAGACGCTCGCCGCTGCCCCTGCCCCGCCCCGGCCAGGTTCCCCGCGATGCTCTCCAGCAGGCGCTGGGACACCACGGTGATCTCGCCCACCGCGACCTCGAAGGCCTCTTCGTGCCGTGGCGACGGCTTGGAGAACCCGCTCACCTTGCGCACGAATTGCCGCGCCGCGGCGCGGATCTCGTCCTCGGAGGCGATCACATCCGAATGGCGCAGCGTCTTGATGCTTCGACACATGGCCGTCAACGATAAGGAACTCAGCGCGAGCGCTCGCGGTGTGGCGGGAGCTCGGGCAGATCCGGCGGCGCAAGCCGCGTGGGATCCAGCCCGGCGCGCAGCAGCATGGCGCGCGCCAGCCGGTCGTAGTTGTGCTCGGCCAGGTCGCCGACGGGATCCGGCGAAGCGCTCATCAGCTGGCGGAAGCTCAGCGAGCTCACCGCGCGGTACGCCAGCACCGCGCGGGCGGCGTCGGCGCGGACCGTCATCGACGCGATGCGCACGAACGCGAGCGCGGCCCCCGTCTCGCGAATGTCCCGCCACCGCCACATCACGTACGGGATGAGCGCAAGCAGGATCGGCGGCAGCGCGACCAGCAGCCCCAGCAGGACCGCCGCGTGGAAGATCGCATCGTGGATGTTCTGCCCCGTCGCGACCAGAGGGTCGCCGGAGTACTGCTTCAACAGGTCGGCCATGTCCTGCAGGAACTTGGTAAGGATCGGGATGCCGCCGGGCACGGCTTTGCGGAACGCGGCAATCCACTGGTCGAACGTCAGCCCGGTGTTGCGGATCGCGTCGGCGATGACCTCCAGGCCCATGACGGTCTGGTAGATCAGCCACCCCAGGTACCCCCAGACCACGGTCCAGATGAAGACCAACGTGTCCGACAGCACGCGCAGGAACGCCGGCCAGCGCCGGTCGGGGTACAGCTTGACCATCATGTCCCGCGCACGATAAATGACGCGCGCGGAAATCAGATCCCCACTGGTCGCCGCGCGGCGCGTCCTGGATGGGCCTACCCGAGTGCGAAGTCGACCTCCACCGTGACCTGGACGTCCATCTGGCCGACCGGCACCTGGGTCCCGATGCTGGCTGGCGCCGCCGCAGCCGCGTACGGGTAGGGCGGCCGGGCGTTCGCCGAGAGATCGCTCACACGCACGACCGGTCCCAGCTTCACACCGGCCGCGGACGCCATGGCCTGCGCCCTGGAGCGCGCGTCGGCGATGGCCAGAGCCCGCGCCTCGGCTTCGGCCGCCTTCGGGTCGTTGAGGCCGAAGCCGACCGAGATGTTGGTCGCCCCTCCCTCCTGCACGATCGCGTCCAGCGCCTTCCCGACGCTGTCGACGTTGTGCCACTTCGCGATCAACTGCACGCTCGCGCGATAGGCGGTGACGGTCTGGCCGTCGTTGGTGTAAACCGGGCCGACCCAGTAGCCGGAGGTGCTCAGGTCGGCGTCCGGAACGCCGAGACCCTTGATCCGGCTGACGAGCTTGGCGATCTTCGAGGCCAGGTCAGTCTGCGCCGCGGCCGCGGTGCTCGCCTGCGACTGCACGCCGGCGCTGACCGTGGCGAGGTCGGGCTTCCTGGACACCGTGGCGTCGCCGCTCGTCAGGATGCCGGTGGCCGGTCCCGCGGACGTGCTTGCGGACGGCATCGCGATCAGCGTGGGCGTGCGGTTGCCGGCGGCGACGACGACGGCGAGAGCGATCGTGACCGAGCAAAGAGCGGCGATCGCGGCCGGAACGACGGCGAGGCGCAGGGGTGTGGGCATGTTCGTTCTCCTTTGCCACGCCAACGACGAGTGGCGCGGACACGTAACGCCCGCTCCTGGGCGTACGTCTGCTCGCGGCCGCTGCCGTTGCGCCGATTTACGGCTTCGGCCACGTCGGCGGATCGAAGCCGACGTTGGGCACGCTTCCCGTGCGCCAGTAGATGCC
>CBJLKR010000210.1:0-4090 GCA_966423695.1 uncultured bacterium
GCACCTTGCGCGGCCGCGGCTCCTCCTTCATCCCGGACACCGCGCGCACGAGAGGCGCGCGCTCGCGCACCATCTCCAGAAAGCGGTCGTACAGGTGCTGGTTGTCCTGCGGCCCGGGGCAGCCCTCGGGGTGGTACTGGACGCTGAACGCGGGCAGCGTGCGGTGGCCGAGGCCCTCGACCGAACCGTCGTTCAGGTTGCGCTGCGAGACGTAGAAGTCGCCGCGCGGGATGGAGGTCGCGTCGACCTGGAACTCGTGGTTCTGGCTGGTGATGTGGACCCGGCCGGTGTCCAGGTCCTTCACCGGATGGTTCGCGCCGTGGTGGCCGTAAGGCAGCCGGGAGGTCGTCGCACCGGCGGCCCGGCCGAGGATCTGGTGCCCGAGGCAGATGCCGAACAGCGGCACCTGGCCGAGCGCCTGCCGCACAAGCTCCACCGGGCGCTCGAGGACGGCCGGGTCACCCGGTCCGTTGGACAGGACGAGGCCGTCGGCGCCGGCCGCCCGGACATCGGCCCAGGTCGCCGTGTGCGGCAGGACGACGACGCGGCAGCCGCGCTCGCGCAGCGACCGGAGGATGTTCGCCTTCACGCCGTAGTCGACGACCGCGATCACGAGGCCCGCGCCGTCGACGCGTGTGCGCGCGCGCAGCTCGACCGGCAGCGGCTCGAGCCACTCGTCGGCCGTGGTCTGAGAGGTCTGGGCGACGAGGTCCTGGTCGGCCAGCGGCGTGACCCGGCGCGCGGCGATCGCGAGCTCTTCCAGCCGCTCGCGCGTCGGCGCGGAGGTCTCGTGCACGAGCACCGCCCGCTGGGTGCCATGCGTCCGGATGTGACGCGTGAGCGCGCGCGTGTCGATCTCCGCGATGCCGGGCACGTTCCAGCGCCGCAGGTACTCGTCGAGCGACGCCTCGCTCGAGTGGTGGCTCGGGGCCGGGCACGCCCAGCGGACGATCAGGGCGCGCGCCCACGGTCGCGAGGATTCGGCATCGGCATCGCGCAGGCCGTAGTTGCCCTGAAGCGGGTACGTCATGCACACCATCTGGCCGGCGTAGGACGGGTCGGTCAGGACCTCCTGGTAGCCGGTCATGGCGGTGTTGAAGACGACCTCGCCCTCCCCGAGCGCGGCTGCGCCGAGCGGGATGCCTACGAACGCTCGGCCGTCCTCGAGCACGAGGGCGGCGTGCGTGGTCCCTCGACTAGCCGGCAACTATCACCGCCTGGTCGAGACCGTCCTCCTCAGCGACCAGCACCTCGATGCGCTCCGAGTCGGCTGTCGGCACGTTCTTGCCGACGTAGTCAGGGCGGATGGGCAGCTCACGGTGGCCGCGGTCGAGCAGGACCGCGAGCTGGATCGCGCGCGGGCGGCCGAAGTCCATGAGCGCGTCCATCGCCGCGCGCGCGGTCCGGCCGTGGTGGATGACGTCGTCGACGAGCACGACGACCTTGCCGTCGATGTCGGGCAGCCGGCTTGCGGGCCGCTGCCCGTCCCGGGGGCGAAGGTGCAGATCGTCGCGGTGGCTCGTCACGTCGAGCCGCCCCGCTTGAACCGTGATCCGTTCGAGCTGGGTGAGCGTGGTCGCGAGGCGGCGCGCGAGTACGTCGCCCTTGCTCACGATGCCGACGAGCACGACCCCGTCCACGCCACGGTTGCGCTCGACGATCTCGTGCGCGATCCGCGACAGCGAGCGCCGGATCTGGTCGGCGTCCATGACCGTGGCCTTGAGGGTGACGCTCATGGCCGACCCGCTGGCGACGCGGTCATGTCAGCAACCTGTCGAGAAGGGCCATGCGGATGTGGAGGCCGTTTCGCGCCTGCCGGAAGTAGGCCGACCGCGGGTCGGCGTCCACCTCGGGAGCGATCTCGTCGACCCGCGGCAGCGGGTGCAAGAGGATGCCGTACTTTCGCATCAGCCCCATCGCTCGCGCGTCCATCCGGTACACGCCCTTCACACGCTGATATGTCTCGGGGTCGGTGAAGCGCTCCTTCTGGATGCGCGTCATGTACACGACGTCGACCTCGGGAAGCACCGCATCCAGGTCCTGGGTCTCGACCCACGGCACGCGGTGCTCATCGAGATGGGCCTTGAGGTCGTCGCGCATCGCGACCTCGGGCGGCGCGACAAACCACACCTTGACGTCCTTGAACTTGCTCAGCAGGTACGTCAGCGAGCGGACGGTGCGGCCGTTCGCGAGGTCGCCGACCATCGCGACGCGAACGCCGTCGATCTTGCTCAGCTCGTCGCGGATCGTGTACAGGTCGAGCAGCGCCTGCGTCGGATGCTGACCCGGACCATCGCCGGCGTTGATGATCGGCACGCTGCTGACGCCGGCGGCGCGTCTCGCGGCGCCCTCCTCGCTGTGGCGCAGGACGATCACGTCGGCGTATCCGCTGACTATGCGGATCGTGTCCTCCAGCGTCTCGCCTTTGGCGGCGGACGAGAACTCACGCGCGTTGTCCGTGCCCATGGTCTGGCCGCCGAGACGCAGCATCGCGGCCTCGAACGACAGGCGGGTGCGCGTCGAGGGCTCGTAGAAGAGCGCGGCCATGACCTGACCGGCGAGGCGGCCGATGAAGCGGTGCGGCTCGCGCTTGATCTCATCGGCCCGCGCGAAGAGGTCCTCGAGCACGGCCCGCGAGAACTGCTGACTTTCGACGATGTGCCGCAGGCGCGTCGTGACGGCCACCAAAAAATCTCCTTCCCCGGCTCTCCGGCCGGGATTTAAAGGCGAGCTCCGCAGAGTTTAACGTACCTTAGCGGCCATATGGCAAAGCGACCGGGACACGTGGAGGTCGTCACCGAGGTCGGGTACTGCAACTTCTGCAGCCGCACCCGCAACCTTCGCCATGAGCAGCACCACCTCGGCGGCCTCTTGCGCACGATCGTGACGTGCGAGACGTGCCACCGCACGCTCTCGAGCACGATGGGCGTCGCCGCCGCCGAAACTGCGGGGGAACCGGCACCCGCACCCGCACCCGCCTCCGCCTCCGCCTCCGCCGAAGAGAAGCCACAGCGCGCCGCGCCGAACAAGCCCGCCGCGGCGGCGAAAAAGCCGGCGCCCGCGAAAAAGCCGGCACCCGCGAAGAAGTCCGCGGTGGCGAAGAAGCCGGCCGCCAGCAAAAAGAAGACTCCACCCAAGCCGCGTTCCACCGCGACGAAGAAGAACACCCGCCGCAAGTGACCCAGACGGCGGTCAGGGTCGATCGCCTGGAGAAGGCGTTTGGCCCCAAGACGGTGCTGCGGGGCATCTCGCTCGAGGCTCGATCCGGCGAGATTTTCGGCCTCCTCGGCCCGAACGGGGCCGGCAAGACGACCACGCTGCGCGTGATCTGCACGCTGCTGGCTCCCGACGCCGGGACGGTGGAGGTCCTCGGCTTCGACACCCGTGTCCGGCCGGAAGAGGTGCGCCGGCGCGTCGGCGTCGTCACGGCGGAGATCGGCGTCTACCCTCGGCTCACGGCGCGCGAGAACATCTCGTACTTCGCCGAGCTGACGGGCGTGCTCGACGGCGACCTCCGCCGCAAGGTCGACGCTGTGATCGACCGCCTCGACATGGGCGAGTTCGCCGGCCAGCGCGCCGAGAGCCTGTCGTCGGGCCAGAAGCAGAAGGTCGCGATCGCGGGCGAAATCATGCACGACCCGCCGGTGCTGATGTTCGACGAACCGACGTCGAACCTGGACGTCCTGGCGTCGCGTGAGATACGCGAGTTCATGACCGAGTCACGCTCGCGCGGGAAGTGCGTGATCTTCTCCACCCACGTGCTGCACGACGCCGAACGCCTATGCGACCAGGTCACGATCATCCACGAAGGGCGCATCGTCGCCGGCGGGCCGACCGCGCAGGTGCGCGGCGCCCACAAGGACCTCGAGGACGCGTTCCTCGCTCTGGTGGAGGCCGCGACATGAGCTCCGCTGCCACCGTGTTCCGCAAGGAGATGCGCGAGATCCTGCGCGACCGGCGCACGCTGGTCGCGATCGCGCTCGCGGCGCTGGCCACACCGACCGTGCTCTACGTCATCTCGCAGGTCTCGACGCGCACCGCCGAGCAGACGTACACCGCCGGCTACAAGGGCGAGATCCCGGCCGGCCTC
>CBJLKR010000211.1:0-4052 GCA_966423695.1 uncultured bacterium
GGCGACCTGCCGCGCCTCCCGAGCGATGTGCCCGGTCAGAGCGGCCAGCAGCGGCGCGGTGTGCGCCTCCTCCGCCCCCAGCATGTACACCGTCGCCCTCGACTCCAGAAGCTCGGCGACGTCGAAGGATCCGCCCGTCGCGGCGGCCTTCGCCGTCGGGTCGGTCAGCCACGCCAGCGCGGGCATGATCGTCGTCGTGATCGACGAACGGGTCCGGTCGTTCGTGGTCAGGAACTGCTCGGCCGTCGCGACGAACATCGGCTCCGGCGAGCGGCGCAGCAACCGCAGCACCTCATCCGCCGACCGCTCCGGCGCCGCCACCCACTCCGCGACATCGGCCATCGCCAGCTCGCCCAGCGCCGCGGCGTGCATCAACGTCGCCAAAGCACGGCGGGCCTGCGACACCCAGTGCTCCCGCTCCTCCGAGCCGCCCTCACCCGGCAGCAGATCATTCGCGCGATGAGTAGCGGTCACCGGATGCTCGCACCCGGTCAGCGGGTCGAACGTGATCGTCGACTCGAGCTTGCCCAGCCCCGACGGGTTGAACACGAACGTCGGGCCGTGGGTACGGCAGCGCAGCGCCGCCGTCAGCTCGATCAGGTCGGTGCGGGTGCTGGTCGCGATCGCCGCGCCCGGCGCATCGATCAATAGCCCGGCCAGGTGTCCGGTCTTGCCCGAACGCGGCCCGCCGAGGGTCAGGGTGACGTCCTCCACCGGCGACCACATCCACTGCCAGCCCACCCGCGCCAGCCGCGCGGCGTACTCAGTCACCGCGGTCCGCCGGCGCGCCCACCACGACACCCGCTTCAGCGACGGCTTCAACGTCCGAGCCTTGCGCCGCATCGCCCCCTTCGACGCCTTCCGCCAAATCTGAAACCGCGACGCCACACCCCCGTTGCGCCGCGACCGCCGCGACCAGCGCCCCAGCACACCCCGCGAACCACCCCGGCCGCGCAGGCCGAGCGCGACGGCGAACAGCAGAACCGGGCCACCGAGCACAAACCCCCACGGCCACACGTCGTAACCCGGGGTCTCCGCCGGCACCCACCCCACAAACCAGAACGACAACCCGACCAGCCCAGCCGCCAAAGTCACGACCCGAGCCGCGTTGCCCTGCACCAGCTCCACCACGCGGAACACACCCGCAGCGACACCCGCCACCACGAACCACGGCCAGACCACCGCGAACTTGAAGTGCACGTCGCTCAGCAACACGCCCACCGCGATCAACACCACCGCCACCAAGACGGCCCCGAACGTGCGCATCAGGCCGCACCCCCAGCGGCGAACTCGGCCGAGTTCTCCTCATCGCGCTCGGCGCGAGTTGCTGCGGCCGACTCACACCTGGCCAGGTACTCCTGGATCGCGACGCCCGGAATCCGAACAGCACCCTTGCCGGTGCCAAGTCGGATGGCGCGCAGCGCCCCCGACTCCACGGCCCTGTAGATCGTGGCCACCGAGACGTCGAGGTTGTCCGCAACGGTCTTCACCCGGTACAGCCGGGTACTCTCCACCTGCATCGTTACTCCCAGGGTTTCGATGTATGCCCCGGCCGGTGCGGCAACACCGGTCGGGGTTTTCCTGCTGTTACAGCGAATTCGCGGCGGAACCGCGAAACTTGAGAACATAGACAGCTTAGCTGTCTTAGACGGTTGAGACAACCAAGACGCACTGTCTTGGCCGTCCGAGTTGGCCAAGCTCCTACACTCAGCGGCATGCCGAAGTTCAGCGCCGATGACCCCCGCCCGGCGTACCTGCAGCTCGCAGACGAGATCCGTTCTGGGATCGAGGCAGGCGTGCTGCTTCCTGGCGACCGACTGCCGACCCACCGCGAGCTTGCGCAGCAACACGACGTCGCGATCGAGACGGTGAAGCGAGCCCTGGACATCCTGCGAAACTCGGGGCACATCGTGTCCCGGCAGGGCAAGGGCTCCTTCGTCGGCGAGCCTGCCGACGATGGCCCGTCGGTTCTTTCGCGCGATAACGACCCGACGCAGGTTCTTGTCGCCGTCAAGGCCGAACTTGGCCAGGTTCAGCGCCGTCTCGCCGCGATCGAAGCACGTCTCGACGCGCTCACTGCGGACAAGGGCACCGAGTAAGGGCGCGTCGCGCATTTTGCCCACGTCGCGTGCCGGGCCCGCAAGCACGGAAACCGCTGCCTCGCCTGGAGGTGGTGATGTCGCTCCGGGGTACTGGTTTCGCATGTGATCAGCGTCGAACCGGTTTGCCGGAGCGACCGGGAAAAACTTTCCCGGTACGTTCGGAGCAGGCAGGGAGGCTGATGTTCATGCGCGGAATGAGCGAGAATCTGACCATCGGCGAGCGAGTCGCGTGGTATCGCCGTCGACGGGGCATGTCGCAGGAAGTGCTTGCCGGCCTCGTCGGCCGGACCGCCGAATGGCTCCGCAAGGCGGAGAACAACCGAGCCGAACTCGACCGCCTTTCGGTAATCCGACGCCTCGCCGACGCGCTCGACGTCGCGCTCGGCGACCTGATCGGCGAGCCCACTCTCCTGGACTGGACACCAGACAGCGGAACGTCAACGGTTCCGGCACTCCGGGCGGCGCTGATGGACTACCGTCAGCTGACCCCGATACTCAGCGCGCCCCGACCCGACGCCGAACCACCCCACCTGGAGGAATTGGTCCGTGAGCTGCGCGCGGTCTTCGACGCCTACCAGAACTCGCGGTTCGGCTTCGCGGCCGGACGCGCGCCGCTGCTCCTCGCCGACGCGCTGCTGGCCGCGCGTCAGTACGACGGCGACGATCGAATTCGCGCACACGAGCTGCTCGCGCTGAGCTATCAGGCCGCAGCCTCCGTGCTCACGAAGCTCGGCGAGGCTGATCTCGCGTGGATGGCGGCCGAACGAGGTCTCGCGGCCGCGCAGGAGACCGGGAACCCCGCCATCACGGGCTCGCTCTTCCGTTCCGTGGCGTTCGCGCTGCTCTCGACTGGTCGGCACGAACCTGCGATGCGCCTCACCGACGCTGGCGCCGCCTACCTCGAGCCACACCTCGCCGACGGGGGCGGTGACCTCCTCTCGGCGTACGGGATGCTGTTCCTCGCCGGCTCGATGGCTGCCGCGCGATCGGACGACCGGTCGACGACCCGGGCTTACCTCGCGGAAGCCGACGACGCTGCGCGACGGCTGGGCGTCGACGGCAACCACCTGTGGACGGCTTTCGGGCCCACCAACGTCGCGATCCACCGGGTGAACACAGCGATGGAACTCGGCGACGTCCAGGTCGCGCTCGACATCGGCCCGGCACTCGACACGAGCGCTCTGCCTCTAGAACGGCAGGTACGCCACCTGCTCGACGTCGCCCGCGCCTACAACAACAGCGGCCGGCAGGACGCCGCCGTCGCCACGGTGCTCGACGCCGAGCGAAGGGCACCTGACCAGGTGCGACACCACTACCTCAGCAGGCAGCTGGTACTCAACTGGGTCCGCAACACGCCAGGCAAGCCCGCGTTCGAGCTGGACCAGCTCGCCCGGAGGATGCACGTCGTAGGGTAGGGATCGTGAGCGATCCGACCGAGAAGTTCGCAACGCCCCGGATTGCAGCCGGGGCGTTGTTCGTTGACGGCGACCGTGTCTTACTGGTCCGCAAGACGTACGGCAACCGCTGGGATATCCCGGGTGGCTACGTCGACCGCGGCGAGTCGCCGGCGACCGCGTGTCGCCGGGAAGTGCGCGATGAGATCGGCCTCGAACGGGAGCCAGGCCGGCTACTCGTCCTGGACTGGGCGCCGAACGAGAAGGAAGGCGACAAGATCCTCAGCGTCTTCGACGGCGGCGACCTCGGTGACGACGAACAGCGGATGAGGCTCGACGGCACGGAACTCGACCACTGGGAGTGGGTGCCGGTCGCCAAACTCGACGACTACGTCATCCCTCGCCTGGTCCGGCGCCTTACGCGCGCGTTCGAGGCAAAAGAGCAAGGCGCGACGCTCTATCTCGAACATGGCGAGCCGGTCGGCTAGCGCAGCTCCGGCGCCCAGCCCGGGGCCTAGTACACGGCCGCGAGAACGCCCGCCGCGGCGTCTCAGTT
>CBJLKR010000212.1:0-4013 GCA_966423695.1 uncultured bacterium
CTCGCGCCTGCCTTCTCCGTCATCTTCGCGACCTGGCGTTGCAGCTGCCGTTTCTTCTTGATCAGCTCCGCGACCATCGTGTTGGGCTGAGCGACGATGTCCCCGCCGCCCGAACGCGCGCGGCGGCGCCGGGTTTTAGAGCCGGGTGGACGTCCGCGTCGCCGTGGCGCTGTCGGCTGTGCTTCCTCTGGTGCCATTTTCTCTCCTATAGAAATAGATGACGAGCGCAGCAATATTAGCTGCGCCCGTCCTATAAGTATTTCGAGCGGGAGAAAGCTTTACGCCGCGGCGAGAAGCTGCTGCTTGGACAGACTTTTCAGTCCTTCGCGCGCCAGCTCGTGCGCTGGATTTGCTTTTCGACTCACGTAGCGCACAACGCGCCAACCGCGACGACAGCGATCGCGAACCTCATGCACGGCGATGCGAAAGCTGTCGCTCGACGGCATCCGGCTGCGGACGACGGGCGCGCAGTCGGTGCGCACGATCACGCGGTGATATGGCCAGCGCGCGGCGGCGAGGTCGAGCGCGCCTGCGCAAACGTGTGCTTCCAGCTGGGCCGAGCCGCCGAGATGCGAAAAGCCGAACGACTCCGTGTAGACGGCGCGCCCTCTAACGAAGACGGCCAGGCCGCATCCGGCCCGGCCATTCTTGTCCAGCGCGGCGTCCACGTAGATCACCAGGCACTCCCGCAAACTGCATTCCTCCCGTTGGGCGGGCCACTGCCCGAATTTTGGGAGAGCCTAACACGATGTTGCGCGCTTGTCCCCGCTGGCACACCACATATGGGGTTAGTCGACCGGTGGCAGTTCGGTGCCCATGGCGTGATAGCCGCCGTCGACGTGCACAAGCTCGCCCGTGGTCATGTCGAGGTACTCCGATAGGAGAACGCAGACCGCCCGCCCTACAGGGGATTTGTCCTGTAGGTCCCAGCCCAGCGGCGCCCGCTTGTCCCATACCTCCTCGAAGTCCTTGAAGCCCGGGATGCCGCTCGCGGCCAGCGTGGCGAGCGGGCCGGCGCACACCGCGTTGACGCGGATCTTGTACCGGCCGAGATCCCGCGCCAGGTAGCGCGTGACCGATTCCAGAGCGGCCTTCGAGACCCCCATCCAGTCGTATTTCGGCCACGCGCTGGTCGAGTTGTCGAAATCGATCGTGACCATCGATCCGCCGCGTTCTTTCATCAAGGGCAGGAACGCACGCGCCATTTCCTTGAAGGAAAAAGCGCTCACATGCATGGCCGTGGCGACGCTTTCCCACGGCGTGTTGAGGAACTGGCCGCCGAGCGCGTCCTGCGGCGCGAACGCAACCGAGTGCACGAGACCGTCGACGCGGTCCCAGCGTTTTTTCGTCTCTTTCACCGCGTTTTCGATATCCGATGGCTTTTGCACGTCCATCTCCAGGATTTCGGGGACCGGGTTGAGCTTTTTCGCCGTCATCTGCGTGATGCTCATCATCCGGCCGAAGCTCGTCAGCAGGATCTCGGCGCCCTGCCTCTGCGCTTCCTGCGCGATCGCGTAGCCGATCGAGCGCCGGTCCGACATGCCGGCGATGAGGATTCGCTTCCCATTCAGGATCATGGGCGAATCGTAAGCGTTACCCGGGCTCGGGGCCGGTCGCGACCGGCAGCTCACGGCTCGACCAGTCGCTCCACGAACCCGCGTACAGCCGCGCATTCGTAAGGCCCGCGATCGCCATCGCGAGGACGTGGTGCGTCGCGTTCACGCCCGAGCCGCAGTAGAAGACGGCGCCATCACCGGCGCCTAGCTCCTCGAGCTCGCGTCGCAGCTCCCCCGGCGGTTTGAACCGGCCGTCAGCGCGCACGTTCTCGGAGTACGGTAGGTTGAGAGCGCCGGGGACGTGGCCGGCCTTCGGGTCGATGGGCTCGGTCTCGCCGCGGTAGCGCGGCGACACGCGGGCATCGATCAGCGGCACGCCACGGAGGTCGCGCACCGCCTCGAAATCCAGCACCCTCCCACGCTCCGGCTCGGCCGCGGTGAAGTCGCCCGCGGCGACTGGCGGCGACGATGATTCCAGCGGCCCGGTCCAGGCGCCGATCCCGCCGTCAAGGACGGCTTGCGAGCGGTGGCCGAAGTGGCCGAGCAGGAACCACAGCCTCGCCGCGACCGCGCCGCCCTGGTCGTCGTAGACGACGACCCTCGTCGCGGCGCTCACGCCGGCCCTGCGCATCTCGGCCTGGAACCGGCGGCCGTCGGGCAGGGGATGCCGGCCTCCTCCCTCTTGGCCCGTGACCGACTCGAGGTCGACGAAGACGGCACCGGGGATGTGGCCGCGCTCGTACTCGTCCCGTCCGTTCCGGCCCTGCAGGTACCAGCGGAAGTCGACGACTCGAAGGTCGTCGTCGGTGAGGTGCTCGCGAAGCCAGCCGGCGTCGACCAGCGGACCGAACGCCACGGCGCTAGACGGTGCGGACGTCGTGGCAGAAGTGGACGGTGTGCGGGTGCATCCCATGCACCTTCTCGAGAGATGACGTCCACGCGCCGCGGTCGGCGTGCTGCCCCGGCCACTTCGACAGGTCGGCTTTGTCCACGTCCGCGTAGATGTCGGCTGTGTACGCGGCGTCGCCGATCATCACCTCCGACCCGGCCGCCGTCTCCACGAACACGCTCTGGTGACCGACCGTGTGACCCGGCGTGGCCACCACGCGCACGCCCTCGGCGATCTCGGTGTCACCGTCGAGCAGCTCGAACCTCGCCCCGGCGAAGTCGAACCACGAAGCATCGTCCTCGCGTCGCGCCCGATCGAGCTCCGTGCGCTGGATGTAGAACGGCGCGTGCTTGAACACCGCGTTCTGGCCGCAGTGGTCGAAGTGGAGGTGGCTGTTGATCACGATCTTGACGTCGGCCGGGCTCAGGTCGTGCTCACCGAGCGCGTCGGCGGCGTGACGGTTGACGACCCGCCACTCCTGGATGAGCCGCTCGTTCCCCCACCCCACGCCGGTGTCGACCAGGATCGCGCCGGCGCGCGGATGCTTGATGACGAAGCCGTGCACGGGGATATCGTTGAAGCCCTTGATGTCGGCGAGGTGCAGCCGAACGATCTCGAGGCTCATGGCAGGAACGGAGACGCCGCGAACACGGCGAACAGGAGGGCGACGTACACCATCGAGTACCGCCACAACCGCCGCGTCCAGCCGCGGCTTTCGAGGTCGAGGACGGCCACGCCGACGAGACCCGCTCCGAGCACGATCGCGCCGGCCAGGTAGATCGGTCCGGCCGAGCCGGTGAAGAAGGGCACCACGCTGGCCAGGACGGTCAGCGCCGCGTAGACGACGCTCTGCCGCTTGGCGCTGGCGTCGCCGGCGACCACCGGCAGCATGGGCACCTGCGCGCGCGCGTAGTCGTTCTTCAGCATCTGCGCGAGCGCCCAGAAATGCGGCGGAGTCCAGAAGAACACGACGCCGAACAGCGCGAGCGCCGTCAGGTCCAGCCGCCCAGTCGCCGCCGCCCAGCCCACCAGCGGAGGCATCGCCCCGGCCGCCCCGCCGATGACGATGTTCTGCGGCGTCGAGCGCTTCAGCCAGAACGTGTACACGAACACGTAGACCAGCGCACCGGCGAGCGCGAGCGAGGCGGCCAGCACGTTCGCGCCGAGCCAGAGCACCACGAAGGCCAGCACGTTGAGCGCGATGCCAAGCGCGAGGGCGTGCCAGGCCGGGATGCGGCCGCTCGGCAGCGGGCGCCGGCGCGTCCGCTTCATCTCGGCGTCGATGTCGCGGTCGAACCAGCAGTTGACGGCGTGCGCCCCGCCGGCCGCCAGCGTGCCGCCCACGAGCACGGCGACCATGGGGCCGAGGCTCGGCCGTCCATGCGTCGCCGGGATCATCACGCCCAGGGCGGTGGCGTCCAGCAGCAGGACGACGCGCAGCTTGAGCAGGCTCAGGTAGTCGCGGAGCGCGGTCATGCCGGTCGCTTGTCCGTTGGCAGGGCGCCCTGCGCGCGCCCGGCGGCCGGGCGCGAGAGCTCCCGAACGCCATAGTCCCGCGAAAGCGCGGA
>CBJLKR010000213.1:0-4010 GCA_966423695.1 uncultured bacterium
ATTCCTCATGACCATTCCTGTGCAATTGGTCGAGGCCTTTCCGCTGTGGCTGTCATCTTGGCTGTCACGGCTCCCAGATCTGGCGGGGATGGATGGGAATCGAACCCACCCAGGACGCCTCAGCAGCGCCCCGCAGACGGTTTTGAAGACCGCGGGGAGCACCAGCTCCCATACATCCCCAGCCCAGAATCCTAGGTCGGGTCAGATGACGAAGGGCACGAGGCCTTTCGTGCGGTATACGTGCTCGCGGTAAGGCCGACCGAGCGCCGGCGACAGCGATTCATCCTGAAGGCGACCGCGCTGGAGAGCGCCCTCGTCAAGGGCGGACGAACTCGCGGCGAAGGCGCGCGACCTCGGCTCCCGCCGCGCAGCCGCGCGCGTGGTCGTTCACCAGTCCCATCGCCTGCATGAAGGAGTGCACCGTCGTCGGCCCGACGAAAGACCAGCCGCGCCGGCGCAGGTCCTTGCTCATGGCCACCGCCTCCGCCGGGATTCCGTCGACGCGACGACGTCTCGGTTCGAAGCGCCACACGTAGCGCGGAAAGGAGCCGAACTCGGCGACGAGGTCCGCGTGCCGGCGGGCGTTGTTGATGGTGGCTTCGATCTTCGCGCGGTTGCGGACGATCCCGGTGTCGTCCATCAGGCGGGCAACGTCGCCCGCCGTGAACCGCGCCACGCGAACCGCGTCGAAGTCGGCGAAGGCGGCTCGAAACGCGTCGCGCTTGCGCAGGATGGTCAGCCAGCTCAACCCCGACATGAAGCCTTCCAGGCTGAGCTTCTCGAAAAGGCGCCGGTCGTCGGCCACCGGCCGTCCCCACTCCTCGTCGTGGTAGCGCCGGTACAGGTCGGACGAGTCCGACCACGAGCACCGGGCCACGCCGTCCGGCCCGACGCTGACGCCGGACGCCGCCAAGGAAGCCCTAGATCAGGGCTTCGAGCTTGGCTTTGAGGTCGCCCTTCATGTTCGGGCGGTAGCCGACGGTTCGCTCGGCCGGCTTGCCGTCCTTGAAGATGATCACGGTCGGGATCGACATGATCCCGAGCTGCATCGGCACCGACGGGTTCTCGTCGATGTCCATCTTCAGGACCTTGACCTTGTCGCCGAGCTCACCGTGGATCTGCTCCACGATCGGCGCGATCATGCGGCACGGGCCACACCACGTCGCCCAGAAGTCGACCAGCACCGGCTTGTCGGCCTTCAGGACTGCCGCCTCGAACTCGTTGTCGGTTACTTCCTGGATGTTTGACACCTGCACTTCCCTCTTACTTGGATCAATCGCTGGAGCCGGAGTTTGATTCCGGCTTCGACTCGCTCTTTGACTCGGACTTGGGCTCGGACTTCGACTCCGACGGCGCCGACCCGTTGGCCGAGCCCGATTTGCCGGCTCCTTTGTAGTCCGTGCTGTAGAACCCGCTGCCCTTGAAGATGACGCCGGTCGGGTAGAGGATCTTGGTCAGCTTGCCCTGGCACTCCGGGCATACCTTCAGCGGCTCGTCCGAGACCTTCTGGTGGATCTCGAACTGATGGCCGCAGTTCGCGCAGCGATAACCGTAAATGGGCACTTTGTCGGGTTCCTAACTATAAACGTCGATCTCTTTCCAGCCGGTCGAACACCATCCCGGATGGCGGCTTCGGATGGAAATAGGTCGCCTTCTGAGGAAGAGTCTTCCCGTTCCGGGCGAGTCTCAAAACGTCGGCCAGGTCGGGCGCGTCCAGGAAGAACGCGGCGGTGCCAACCCCTTCGTCGACCCAGCGGACCGCCTCGCGGGCGTCGCGCGTGTAGAGGAGCACGTCCTCGGCGCTGCGCTTGCCGAGCAAGTTGTCGATGACCTGCTCGTGCAGCTCGACCGCGGGCACCTCATCCTCCAACTCGCCTTTGAGGGGCAGGACCTGGAACCGGCGATCGTGGTACTCCCCGGCCGCCGCCCGTCCGCGCAAAGCGGCCAGCGTCTCGTCCAGCGAACCCATCTGCTCGCCGCCGGTGACCGCGATCCCGGCCTTCATCACCCTGTGCGTGGGCAGGACGACGAGGCCCGGGTCCGCAAGGTCGGTGAGCAGCGCGAGCGTGAACCGGGCCGGATCCTCGGGGCCAGCGCCAACCTCGTCGGCGTAGGCGAGCGCGGTCTCGTAGCGGTGATGGCCGTCGGCGATGAGGATCTCGCGGGTGGCGAATGCCCCGCTGATCGTGGCGTGTATCGCGGGATCGGAGATGACCCAGAGGCGGTGCCTCGTGTCCTCCGGCCCGGCGAAGCTCGCCGCCGGCTTGCGCGTGGCGACCGCCTCCAGCGTCTCCGGCACCCCGGTCTCGCGGCCGTCGTACACGAACCACAGCGGTTCGAGCGACGCCCTCGTCGCGCGGAGCAGCGCCAGCCGGTCCTCCTTCGGCCCGCGATGCGTGCGCTCGTGCGGTAGGACGGCCCGGTCGGAGTACGGCTGGAGGCGGAGCGAGGTGATGAGGTCGCGCCGGACCCGGCCGCCGAACTCCACCTCGTGGACGTACATCGAAGGGGGCTCGGGCACGAGGACCCTGTCCTCCAGCCAGCGCGTGAACGTCCGGCCGGCGCCTTCGTAGTCCGAGCCGGGCCGGGTAAGGCGCACGACGTTGAAGGGGGACAGCGCCCGGTAGTGCTCGACGTCGGCCTCGGACAGCACGTCGTACGGCGGCGCGACGAGTGTCGACAGGTCGCCGGCCTGCGCGAGGTAGTAGCGGATGCCCGGGAACGGGCGGACGTCAGGCGTGTGAGTTGCCGCCTCCGAGCTCGACATAGCGCAGGTCGGCCATGCCGTCGACCTCGCGCAGCCGGTCGAGGAGCTCCGGGGCGACGCGGTCATCGACCGCCAGGATCATCATCGCGTTCCCTCGCGGCGCATCGCGCCCGACCTGCATGGACGCGATGTTCACGTCGTGCTCGCCCAGGATGCTGCCGACCTTGCCGACGACCCCGGGGCGGTCCTCGTGTCGGCTGACCAGGAAGCGACCGTCCGGCACGAGGTCGACGCGAAACGAGTCGATGCGCACCGCGCGGAGCTCGCCCATGAGGACGGTGCCCGCGATCTCGTGCTCCTGCATGCGCACCGTTATGAGGCTGGCGTAGCTCGAGTGGGCGCGACTGCGCCGCTCGACCAGGCGGATGCCGCGGTTGCTCGCGATCAGCCGGGCGTTCACGGCGTTGATGCGCTCCTCCGTGAACGGCTGGAGCACCCCCTTGATCGCCGACGCGATCAAAAGGCTCACGTCATGCTCGGCCAGCTCGCCCTCGAAGTCGAGCTCGATGGCGGAAGGCCGGCCGCCGAACAGCTGCGCGTGCAGAGCCGCCAGGCGCTCGATGAGATCCGCGAACGGGCGCAGGAACGCGAGCTCTTCGGGCGGCAGCGCCGGCGCGTTGACGGCGAAGCGCGGAAGGTCGCCGGCGAGGACGGCCGCGACCTCCTCGGCGACGTCGAAGGCGACCGAGACCTGCGCCTCGGTGGTCGAGGCGGCGATGTGCGACGTGGCGATGAAGTTGGGGAGCGCGAGGAGCGGATTGTCACCCGGCGGCTCGGTCTCGAACACGTCGGCCGCCGCGGCCGCCAGCGTGCCCGCGCGCAGCGCCGCGGCCAGCGCGGCCTCGTCGACGATGCCGCCCCGGGCGGTGTTGATCAGCCGCGCCGTCGGCTTCATGAGCGCCAGCTCCGCGGCGCCGATGAGGTTGCGGTTCGACTCCACCAGCGGCACGTGCAAGGTGACGAAGTCCGCCTGCTCGAGCAGCTCGGCCAGCGTCACCAGCGAGACGTTGAACAGCTCGGCGCGCTCGACCGAGACGACCGGGTCGTACGCGATCACGTCCATCTCGACCCCGTGCGCGCGCTTCGCCACCTCCGAGCCGACGTTTCCCAGGCCGATCACGCCCAGCGTCTTGCCACGAACCTCGGTGCCGATGAACTTCGCGCGCGTCCACTCCCCGCGCTTCACCGACGCGTCGGCTTGCGGCACTGAGCGCGCCAGGGCGAACAAGAGCGCCATCGTGTG
>CBJLKR010000214.1:0-3998 GCA_966423695.1 uncultured bacterium
TGGAGCGGGCGATGGGAATCGAACCCACGTAACCAGCTTGGAAGGCTGGCGCACTGCCATTGTGCTACGCCCGCACGACGCCTCAGGTTGGTAGCCCCGGCGGGATTCGAACCCGCGATTCCCGGCTTGAAAGGCCGGTGTCCTAGGCCGCTAGACGACGGGGCCAGACCGAACCGATTATTGCCGACCCGTCGAGCCTCATACCCGTTTGGTGGGCGGCGAGGGTTTCGAACCCCCGACCTCCAGCATGTCAAGCTGGCGCTCTCCCAGCTGAGCTAGCCGCCCGGGAGTTTGGGCACAGAGAACGACTTATTGTAGGAGCGTGCCTCCTTACATCGGCCGGCGCATGCGCCGAGTCGAAGACGAGCGGCTCGTCACGGGACGCGGACGCTTCGCAGGGGACATCAAGCTCGACGGCCTCGTCCACGTCGCGTTCAGCCGGTCGACCGTGCCGCACGCCGGCATAACTTCGATCGATGCGTCCGCGGCGAAGGCGCTGCCCGGCGTGCTCGACGTGTGGACCGCCGCCGACCTGCCGCACACCGCCGGCGAGCTGTCCGATTGGGGCCCCGACGATATGGTCCAGCGGCCGCGACCGGTCCTCAACCGCGACGAGGTGAACTACGTCGGCGAGGCGTTCGCCGTCGTCGCGGCCGAGACCGCCTACCAGGCGCAGGACGCGGCAGAGCAGGTCCTCGCCGAGCTCGAGATCCTCCCCGGCGTCGGCGATGTCACCGCCGCGACGGCTCAGGGCGCGGCGAAGGTGCACGCCGACACCGAGAGCAACGTCTCCCGGCGCAAGTCGACGACGTACGGAGACATCGAGGCGGCGTTCGGCCCGGACACGGTCAAGGCGTCGATCCGGCTCAAGACCGCGCGTGTCGCCGGCGCCGCGATGGAGCCCCGCGCCGTCACCGCGACGCCGGATGGCGACGGGTTGAAGGTCTGGACGTCGACGCAGAACGTCTTCGGAGTGCGCGCCGCGATCGCCGGCGCGCTGGGCCTCGAACAGGAGTCGGTGCGTGTCGTCGCCGAGGACGTCGGGGGCGGATTCGGCGCCAAAGGCAGCCCGTTCCCAGAGGAGGTGCTGGTCGCGTTTGCAGCCTGGAAGCTGAAGCGCCCCGCGCAGTGGATCGCATCGCGCAGCGAGGACGGGGCGACCACCGCGCAGGGGCATGGGTCGCTTATCGAGATCGAGCTCGCGTCGGACCGCGACGGCAAGCTGCGCGGGCTGCGCGGCCGGATGCTGCACGATATGGGCGCGTACACGGCGGCGGCCGCAAGCCAGCCGGACATCATCGTCTCGCACATGCTGTCCGCGTACGTCCTGCCCGCGATGGACTTCGAGTCGCAGGTCGTGTTCACGAACGCGGTGCCCGGCGGCTTCATTCGCGGCGGCGGCAGGCCGCTGGGCAACTACGCCGTCGAGCGCGCGATGGATCAGCTTGCGTACGCCCTCGGGATCCCGCCCGCCGAGCTTCGGCGGCGCAACATGGTCCAGCCGGAGCAGATCCCGTTCACCACCGGCTACCCCGGCGGGCGGCGCGGGCTGGTCTACGACAGCGGCGACTACCCCAGGCTCCTCGAGCTCACGCTGGAGAGGATCGGCAAGGTGCCCGAGCGCACGCCGGACGGGCGCCTCATCGGGTTCGGAGTCGCGTGCTGCGTCGAGTCGACCGGCTTCGGCGGTCACGAGCCCGCGCGGCTGCGCATCGACAAGGACGGATCGGCCGAGCTCTACGTCGGCTCGACGCCGCAAGGACAGGGACATCAGACGATGGCCGCGCAGGTCGCGGCCGACCGACTGGGCTTGCCGTTCGAGAAGATCCGCGTGACGGCCGGCGACACGAGCCACGTGCCCGAGGCCGCCCTCACCGCCGGCAGCCGCAGCGCCGTGCAGGTCGGCAACGCGAGCGCGAAGGCGGGGACAGCGCTGCGCAAGCGCCTGCTCGAGCGCGCGGGCGACTTCCTCGCGGCCGACGCGGCCGACCTCGTCATCGAGGACGGCACCATCGCCGTGCGCGGCGCACCGGGCAAGCGCGTCCGCATCTCGGACGTCGTCCCCGCCGAGGGCCTGGAGGTCCTCGAGAGCTTCGACCCGAAACGACCGATCACGTTCTCGAGCGGGTGTCACGCGGCCGTCGTGGCGGTGGATCCCGAGACCGGCCAGGTCGAGATCCTGCGCTACGTGATCGCCCACGACACCGGCAAGGCGATCAACGAGCTGATCGTCGAAGGCCAGATGCATGGCGGTTACGCCCACGGCGTCGGCTACGCGCTGTTCGAGGCAGCGGTCTATGACTCCGACGGCAGCTTCCGGACGCCGAGCTTTCTCGACTATTCGATCGTGACCGCGGGCGAGGTGGTGGCGGCGCCGGAGCTCATCCACATCGAGACGCCGACCGACTCGAACCCCGAGGGGTTCAAGGGCGCAGGCGAGAGCGGCACGATTCCCGCACCCGCGGCGATCTCGGCCGCGGTCGAGGACGCGCTGCGCAAGCTCAAGCCCGACGCCGTCGTCGATTTCCTTCCGATCACGTCCGACCGCGTCGTCGCGATCCTCGACCGCCAGCGGGGATAGACCTGGCGACCGACCCCCGCGCGACAAGCCCCCCGGTCAATGCGGGCGGCGTCAACTGGCGCCGCAACCTCGCGGCCCTGTGGTTCGCGGAGTTCACCGCCATCTTCGGCTTCAGCTTCGCGTTCCCATTCCTGCCGATCTTTCTCCACCACGACCTCGGTGTCCTGTCGGGCCGCGACCTCGACCTGTGGACGGCCGCGGTGGCGAGCGTCTCGGGCCTCTCGATGTCGGTCGCGAGCCCGATCTGGGGAGTGCTCGGGGATCGCTTCGGCCGCAAGCCCATGCTGCTGCGCTCGATGCTCGGAGGAGCGATCACCGTCGGGCTGATCTTCTTCGCGCAGAACCCGACCCAGCTGCTGGTGCTGCGCCTCCTGCAGGGCGCGACGAGCGGGACCGTCGCCGCGGCGACCGCTCTCGTGGCGGCGGAGACTCCGCGCTCGCGCGTGGGCTGGTCTCTTGGGGTCGTGTCGTCGGCGGTCGCGCTGGGAGGTGCGATCGGGCCCGTCGTCGGTGGCATCGCCGGCTCCCTGTTCGGGCTCCGGCTCGTGTTCCTCGGCGGCGGGGTGCTGCTCCTGATCTCGCTGGTGCCGGTCGTCCTGGTCGTGCGCGAGAGCCCGATGGTGCCGCAGACCGGCCCGCGCCTCCGGACGCTGGCGCTGCTCGGCGAGCGCCCGGGCCTGAAGCGCGCGCTCGGCGTGCTCATCGGTGCGCAGGGCCTCGTGAGCGTGTGCAACTCGGCGACGCAGCAACTGCTCGTGCTGCGCCTCCTGGCCATGTTGACCAGCGGCGTCTCCGCGGTCAGCGGCGTGGCATTCGGGCTGTCGGGGATTGCCAGCAGCGCCGCCGCGGTCGGCTACACGCAGGTGACGCAGCGCCTGGGCTACGTGCGCACGGCGGCCGCGGCCGCGGGACTGATGGCGCTTTCCGTGGCCCCTGTCGGCCTTTTGCCCTGGGTTTCCGTGGTCGTCGCTGCGATCGGCCTGAACGGCCTGTTCAGCGGCGTGATCATCCCGGCGACGGCGGCGATGATCGGCCTCGAAACGCCGCACGAGGCGCAGAGCACCGTGTTCGGCTTCAACGCGAGCTCGGTGGCCTTCGGCTTCTTCCTCGGTCCGCTCATCGGCGGTACCGTGGCCGCGACGTCGAGCGTATCGGCGGCGCTGCTCGTGACCGCGGCGCTCGCGGTCGGGCTGAGCGTGTTGATCGCGATCGGCGCCCGCGAGCCGGCGCGCTGAGGTCGGATCGGGGCCCTTTGGATCCAATTCGCCCGCCGGCGACCCCACGAACGGGCCCTTTGGATCCAATTCGCCCGCCGGCGACCCCACGAACGGGCCGTTTGGATCCAATGCGCCCGCCAGCGACGCCACGAACGGGCCGTTTGGATCCAAACGGTCGATTCGGTCACCGGCGGCGCCGG